>JBBQXY010000088.1:0-23576 GCA_038209195.1 Ktedonobacterales bacterium
GCCGGGGGGGGGGGTCTCAACGCCCCCCCTGCACCGGCACAGGGCCCCCACGCCCACCACAACCCCCCCCCCGGCCCCTACACACGCTTCGCACGCCGTTCCACCTTATTTGAAATGTATTGCCCACCAGGGCCACCCCTACATGTAGTGATGCCCCTTGTGGGCATCAGGCGGTGGGCATCAGGTGGTGGGCATCCCCATAAGCTCTTTAGAGCGTTAACCGATAAAATCTCAACGTACAGTAGGGACGGAACCCTAATCGCCGATAGACCCCTAATCCCATCTCAGATGGGGAAAGGACGCCTACACAGTAGCCACGCTGACGAGCCTCGTGCAGAGGTGCCAGCGTCATCGCCGTTCCAATGCCCTGTCGCCGTGCCTCCGGTACAGTAGCAACGCCAAAGATACCCGCGACACCCGCGTGTAACAGCAGTGAGGAAACAGCAACCGGCTCGTCACCAAGCCATCCAATAAAGTGTTGCCACGGCAGGTGCTTGCCAAAACCGATATTTTTGTAGGTTTCGTGGTAGATACGCGTCCCTTCCTCGCTACCGCCAAAGCCACGCGTAGAAGTGACCGTATAGGCTTCCAGCAAAGCCAGATCGCTCACCACCTCAACACGAAAATTGCTTGGTGTCACGCTCTTCACGCTCTCTTCGTGCAATTCCTGCATATCTACCGCCATGCCCGTGCCATCATGCGAGTGTACAAAGCCGCGTGCCAACAGGTACGATGCCACGTTCGTTGGCAACGCCGTAGGACCGACAGGCCAGATCAAGGGAAGATGGCGCGTCTTGAAATAGACTACAACTTCGTCGATCTTGGCGTCAACGTCATCTGCTGTGATATGTGTACGCAACACCCCATTAAAAGAAGTAGCTAGGCCCGTGGAAAACCAGCGCACTTCCTCGTCCTCGTGCAGTTCCGCGCCGGGGAAATAGCGACCAAAAGTAGCCATCTCTTCCGCCAGATTGGCCTCAATAGCGGCAATGATGGCCGGAGTCGATAGCTTCTGCAAAATCTCGTCCATATCCCTACCTGTTTGTTACCTTGCCGCTAACTTGCCACTGCTCTCGCTGCTTTGTCGGCTTGCTCCGCTGCCAGTATATCACCTTTCATCCAGCGCGCCCCAAAGATACCCACCAGTCCCGCAATCACCAGAGCCGGTGTGCAGGTAATCAGCAGTGCCACCGTCAGGTCTTGACCCGCTATGCTTTGCACAAAGTGTTGTCCATGCGTCGGATCAAAGCTGGTGGCAAGATAACCTACCAGCGAAGGCGCGAAAGCATCGCCCAGCAAATGCGCGAACAGCAATGAAACCGCAATTGCCGAGGCACGCAGATACGAAGGCACAACATCTTGCGTAGCCGCTGTACTGGGCCCATTATAAATGCTCAGCAGGAGGACGGTCAGGAAGAAGAAAATGCTGAACGTCGTGAAGGTGTGAATAGTGATAGACAACACGAACGATGGTGCGCTGAGCAGGAAGCCAATGCCGCAGACCAGCACTCTTGCCCCCGGAAAGCGGCGATTGAGCGCATCTGCCATATACCCGCCAATGACCACACCCGCGACACCCGCCAGCACAATCACACCACCGGAAAAGATACCCGCGAAACTCGAGTCCAGGCCAAGCGTGTCTTTCTGCTGCAAGAAGATCGGTAAGAAAACTGTGTTAACGCCCAGCACAAAGAAGGCAAAAATCTGCATCACGATCAGCACGACCAGCGTTTTGATGCGCAGCAGCGAACCAAATTGGGCGAGGACATTACTGGGAATAGTATGCGGCACCTCCTCAATCTCCGGCTCGTTGGCGAAAGAATGTGGGTTGAGCTCCGCTATCTCTTCTTGGCTTTCCTCGTCAGCCTGGTTACGCCGTGGTTCGCGCAACCGCCAGGCGATAAAGGCCACAATCAGCCCTGGCACGCCTACAATCAGGAACGATAGTCGCCATGCACTAGAGGGCAAGGCTTTAGCAGTAACCACACCGCCTACCACAAAGCCAATCATGAGGCCAACATATTGCCCCGTGCTCCACCAACTCATGATACGCGAACGCTTCTCACGGCTGAAATAATCGCTCATCAAAGCGGTGCCAGCCGGAAAATAACCCGCCTCGCCAATACCCAACACCATGCGCGAGAGGAAAAGCGTGACGAACGTATTGGCTATGGCAGTGAAGGCAGTTGCCAGACTCCATACTGCCACACACACAGCGACCACGTTCTTGCGCTTTGAGCGATCGGCCCAAATACCGAGTGGAATAGTACCCAGCGTGTAGACAATCAGGAAGGCCGAGGTGAGATAGCCTATACCATCAAGCCCGATACCCAGTTCTTTTCCAATGCGATTGGAGGCACCAACAAACAGGTAGCGATCCAGATAGTTGAGCAGGCTAATAAAGAACATGACGAAGAAGACGAAAGATGCATAGCGACTAGCTTTGCGTTTAGTAACACCCACGCCTGCAGCGGCGTTTGGGGCGACGTCACTCATGGTACCTCCTATAGAAGGGGCAAAATATACCGGCGAGGTCGATCAAAAATATCACCTCTACCATATCATAGTTTGCTTAAAGTGGGAAGAGGCAAAGTAGGGCGCGATTATGCACATTGATGAAATAACCTGGCCATCCGTAGGGCGCGCACCCTGTCCGGGGGACAGGTAATAATCGCCGCCACTGCCGATTTATCGGCCCGTCCTCGTGCATTACCCTACCCCCGTAATCGCAACATTTCGAGGAAGCTCCAGGATTTGAGTTCGCGTTCCAGGTGGAAGCGCAGCAGATCATGCATCACCGCCTCCAATTCCGCCAGCAGTGGCGCATCCAGGCGCAGGCGCGGAACCTCGCTCCAGGTGCTGCGCTGCAAAAGGCGCAAGACCTTGAGAGCGTTCACGGAGAGCGTGCGTGTCCAAAAACGCGCACATTGCGGACATAACGCGCCACCCAGCGTGGGGGAGAAGCCATTTTCGACAGGTCGCAATTCACTGGCACAATGAGCACAATTGCGCAGTGAGGGTTCATAGCCAACATTGGAGAGCAAATGTAATTCAAAGTAGCGCAACAGTAGATAGGTGCGCACATGTTCTTGACCAGGAACCAGTGTCCCTTTTTGCTTACGCTCTTGCAGGTCGCGCACATCGGCCTCGACACTACGCAGCATCTCCAGCATCAGATTGTAGACTTCGGTATGTGGGGTGTGATCTTCGATGAAGCGGTCTACCAGTTCCGCCAGGTAGAGGCCGCAGGTCATATGCCACAGGTCATCGCGCAAGTGCAGGAAATTTTCGCGTACCTCCGCCTGTGTAATAATATCGAGGTTGCGTCCAAGGGCCACCTGTAATTGGCTGTGGCTCAATAGCTCCAAATGACCAGATTTTTTGCTGACGGGTCGGCGTATCCCTTTGGCAACAGCATGAAATTTGCCTTTGTGGGGAGTGAAAATGGTCAAGATGCGATCAGCCTCGCCCAGGTCGATGCGCTTGAGGACGATAGCTTCGATGGCATAACTGTGTTGCTGTCGCATGATGGATATGCCCCACTGTGGTGAACGGCGCACAAAAAAGAAAAAACGTGATTGCAGTAATCACGTTTTTTGGGAGGCGACGAGCGGACTCGAACCGCTGGTGCAGCTTTTGCAGAGCCGTGCCTTACCACTTGGCGACGTCGCCGCTTACTATGTAGGAAGGGGAGCGGGAGACGGGGATCGAACCCGCGACTTTCTCCTTGGCAAGGAGATGCTCTACCACTGAGCCACTCCCGCATATTGAAAGCTCGCTTAAAGGCTTGCTTCCAATTTCGTTTGCATGACTAAGATATCATACCGGCTGGGATTTGTCAATATGTTTTTTGGGGGCCAGCAGAGTTTCCTTGTCATCCATTCAACGGCTATGCTACACTAGGCCTAACTTCGCCAACTGCTATCTATTTTAAAGGAGTCTATCTCTATGCTACCTGTATTTTTCAAACAGCGCGCACACCGTACTTCGCTTGCAGGGTCACTACTGGGGTGTATGATTGTACTATCTTTGTTATCTGTGCTACTTGCTGCATGCGCTGCTGGCGGCACCACTACGTCTCCTACTGGCAGCAATTCCGCTACCTCCACCCCCACCTTATCACCCCTGGCATTTTAACCATTGGCAGCGATACCACCTATCCCCCGCAGGAGTTTATCGATACCACCACGAACAAAGCTGTCGGTTTTGACGTCGATCTAATCACCGCCATTGCTCAGCGTATGGGCTTGCGGGCAAAAATTGTTACCACCAAGTTTGATACCATCATCACTGACCTGGTGGCCAAGCACTTCGACGTCGTCATCTCGGCAATCAACATTACGCCTGCTCGGCAGAAGTTAGTCGATTTCGTCCCTTACTTGAATGTAGGCGAATCTCTGCTGGTGCAGAAAGGCAATCCCAAAAACATCAACAGCACGGACGACTTGTGCGGCTTGACCGTGGGAGTGCAGAGCGGCACCGTAGAACAGGGCGTGTTACAAAGCTCCAGCGATAATTGCGCGGAGCAGGATAAACCTGCTATCACTATCATCGCCCTGCAAGACCAGACGGCAGCGCTACAGCTCATGGCTACTAACCGCGTCGTAGCAACCTACCAGGACTCACCAGTAACGGACTACTACATCAAACAGAAACCGAGTCAATTTGAAGTTGGCGGCTCCGTCTTTGGCACCGGTCCCGAAGGTATTGTCGTGCGCAAAAACGATCCTTCGATATTCAATGCCATACAAACCGCCTACAATCAGTTGAAGCCTGCCACCACCTATCACCAGCTCATCCTCAAATGGGGACTCACGAACGAGGAACTCGCCGAGGTTAATCGTCGTCTAAATTACGCCTAGATAGTGGCAGCAGACACGCTGCTCCAGGGCTTTTCCTACGAAAATATTTATGATGCAATAGCAACTTTACGGGATATATATTTTCATAGGAAAAGCCCTAGATATGCTTCAAAGCTACTCGACAAGCCAGACGAGGTATGGTACACTTGGATGAGAATACGGCCTGGGAGGGGGAACCATTGGCATGGCAGGTTTATGGGATAGTATCATGAAGAGGATGATCGGAGCCCACCCTGAGCATTTTGTCAACTGGCTGATCTCCGATACCACGTTCATCAGCGCGGAGAATGTGGAACTGAAAAACCAGCATCGCTTTGCGGATGCACTCTTACGGGTGACGAAGGGAACGAAGCGAGGGCTGTGGCACATCGAATTTCAAACGTATCACGACCCCGAAATGGCGGAACGTTTACTGGTCTATAATGTGATGGCTTTTAGCCAATACAAGCTGCCAGTTGCCAGCACGGTGATCTACTTGATCGATACGGGAGAGATTCCGACCTCGCCGTATCACCGGACGTTTCTGGACGACGAAGCGGTCCACCACTTTTATTATGAGATCGTGAAAGTGTGGGAGCAAGAGGCGGAGACGATCTTGCGCATGGGGATCGGGGTCTGGCCATTGGTGACGTTGACGCGGGACGGGAAACGGCCCGAGGTGATCAATGCGCTCATTGAGCGTTTAGCAGAGATCAAAGCGTATGATGTGTTGGCAATGGTGCGGGTCGTGGGAGGATTGGTCTTTAAGACGGACGCGGAACGAGAAGGGTTCCAGAGGAGGTTCGGCATGTATCAAGATCTGTTGCGTGAGTCCTGGGTCTATCAAGAGATTGGTCAAGAGTACCTCGAGAAAGGGCTTCAGCAAGGGCTGGAAAAAGGACTGGAGCAAGGATTGGAAAAGGGACTCGAGAAAGGTCGGAAGCAAGGAATTGAGCAAGCTCTGCATCAAACGCTGATGATCTATGTGGAGACGCGTTTCCCGAAGTTGGTTGTTCTGGCACAGCAGCAGATCGGGTTCATTACCGATGCTGTGGCCCTGAACCAAATCATGAGCACGCTGTTTACCTTGCAGACTCCCGAAGAGGTCGAGCAGTATCTCCTAAAATTGGGTAATGATGCCACAAAAAACTGAGTAGACGCAGACTCTACAAAACTTTGCTGGCCTGACTCCATATGCCCAATAGGGCTTTCCAGATGTGCCATTTTGCAGGCATCCCTCAGAAGCCTTGCATTTGCCGTGTGATCGACTTTTGCGGTAAAACAGGTACACCACAAAGCTCTGGTGGCAGCGTTCCCCCTCTAGACCTGCACCATCAGACATGCTACACTTGGCGAAAAAGTGCTCTAGCACAACGTTGCCTTTTAGTTCGTAGGGGGGAATATGCAGCTCACGGCAAACCAGAAGAAGGCCATTACCAATTATTATGAAGAACTCAATGCCTATCACGAGAAAAAAGTTACCCACGAAACCGACCGCATCTACTTCACTCCCTGGCCCTCTCTGCCTCCAGAAGACCTCCATTGGCTCTCTTCATCCCGCCAAGACGTATGTGATCGTCTATCTGGCTGAACAGTTCTTCATTTCACTACTGTCAGGATGGCATCAAAGGTTATATACTAGCAACAACCAGTTCACGAGATTTGATATAGAGAGCAGTTTGCCATGATAGCCCCAGACGAACTCGAGCGATACTTGCAGCAACGCACGGAACAGGATGCCTTCTCAGGAGTCGTACTGATCACGCGGAGCGGTTCCCGGCTGTTCGCTCGTTCCTATGGGTACGCCAGTCGCTCCTGGAAAATACCCAACACGCTTACAACGCGCTTCAACACGGCCTCAGTGACCAAGCTCTTCACCGCCGTTGCGACCTTGCAATTAATTGATCGAGGAGCAGTGACATTCGACACTCCGATCATCGATTTCCTGGGATTGCAGAAGACAGCCATCCCACCTGCCGTCAACGTCTATCACCTGTTGACGCATACCTCAGGAATCGCCGATGATGCGGATGAAGAGAGTGGCGAGGATTACGCCGATATCTGGAAGCTCAGACCCAACTATATGGTCACTGAGACCGCTGATTTTCTCCCACAATTTGCATATAAGCCTCCCAATTTCTCACCCGGTCAAGGCTGTCGCTACTGTAACTGTAGCTATGTATTGTTGGGCTTGCTCATCGAAAAGGTGAGCGGTCTCTCCTATCGAGACTACGTGCGCCAGCACATCCTCGTCCCTGCCGAAATGCTCCATTCCGATTTCTTGCGCCTGGATCTGACCTATGAGGATGTCGCAGAGGGATGCGATTCGCTCCGTGATGAGGCTGGAACTATTGTCGCCTGGAAGAAGAATATTTATGCTTTTCCCCCCATTGGTTCGCCCGATGGCGGTGCATACGTGACCGCCGCTGATCTAGACCTGTTTCTGCGGAAGGTGAAAGCAGGCACCCTTCTCTCTGCGCAATCGACAGCGGCATTTTTCACGCCCCAGGTGCTCCACAGTACACGGGAGAACTGGAAGGAGATGTTCGGATATGGGATGAAGTTCGCTGTAGATCAGACAGGGAAAGTCATATTCGCGCAGAAAGAGGGCATCTATGATGGCGCGAGCGGAGTGATTCGTCACTATCCTGACCAGGATATCAATGTCGTCCTCCTCTCAAATATGCAAAATGGTGTCTGGGAACCGCTCAAGACGATCCATCATATGCTGATGGGAGAATAGAGAATGCTCTTAATCGTGCCTGGTCGCAAGTGGGTTGCGTACTTGTGGGGGGGATCGTACTGTACGAGTACCCATAAGCGTCAAGTGAAAGGAGAAAGATGCTGCCTTCTCGTAGGGGCGGGGGTTGTGTTGGGAAGGCACCCTGTCCGGGGGACAGGTTATTGTGGCATGATGAAGCATTATTTGCCCTCAAATCTCCTGTCTTCGCCTGTTCATGAGCGTCCTGCCGAATCTGTTACTCTTTATTTTATGAATTTAGAACATCAATAAAGCCTTATCTTAAAACAAGCTGCAAATTCTGCGGTGAAAATTTGCCAGGTGATGAGGAAATCAAGGAGCAGCATACATAGAAGTCCCAACCCAAATGCCCGTCCTGCATCTCCCTTTTTTTTCAGAAAAATACCGTTGAACACCGTGAGGACCAGCCAGACACCAAGCGCGATAAGAAACGCGTCCTGGTTATACAATGGGTTCTGGTTATACTGCAAGGTAGTGCAATCGTAGTGGGAGACAATAAAACCTGGCAGCAGAACGAGGATTGGCAGCAAGCCGAGAGTCCCCCCGCCTACAAATTGCATCACCCTGGCTGCGTAGTGTATGACAGAATGACGGACACATGGACGATCCTGGTTTGACCATGGCAATGAATGAGGCATGAGCAATCTTCCTTTTCTGTTTCAGTGATGCTCGTCGGTGTCATGTGAATGAGCCGTATGTCTTGTGAGAAGAGTATATGCGCAAACCTCAAAGGGCGAAAGGGGCAAATGACCTCTGTACCGCCGTTGCCAACATTGCTCGGGCAATCAGGCTGGTACTCCCTCCTTGACGAATATGTGCAGTTTCCCCTGGAGCAAAACCTTGCCCAATTAACAACTGAGAGGTTGAATTGCACAGAAAGTCTCTAAAGCACTTTTGAGAACATTGCTATGTATACGTTTTCCTCGTAGAATGAGAGCAATAAGGTGCATGAGTTAGTGTTAGGAGGCACGTCTAAATGCAAAAGCAATATTGGAGGCAAAAAACATCTGGTAACGTGTATGCAGTGCAACAGGCTGGGCATCATCGACGAAGCTAGAACCGCCTTGCTTCTTAACGGCACATCAGTAATAAGGTAGAACTAATGAGAAGGAAAGACTATGGCAAACATTGTACCGTACATCAATTTCGCGAATAATGGCCAAGAGGCGATCAAGTTTTACAAGAGTGTGTTCGGTGGTGATGCCGAGGTGCAGTTTGAGGGCGAGCGCGTTATACACCTGGACTTCCAAGCCGGCGGTATTCACTTTATGGGCAGCGACCTCCAAAGCGATCAGGCTGGGTTGGAGCGCGGTAACGGTTACAGTCTGGTGCTGAATTGTGACAGCGAGGAACAGTTGCGAGATTTCTACGCCAAGCTGGTGGACGGCGGCAAAGAGGTGTTTGCGCCGACCGACAGCGGCTGGGGTGCCATCATCGCCCACTGCACCGACCAGTTCGGTGTCACCTGGCTGATGAACTACGACAAGCCGCAGAGCTAGCAGTCGGGGATGTCACTTCATGAGTGGTCAATGACCGAATCTACTATTGTACGTCAGGTAGGAGTATAAATCCCAACAGTTTCGGCTCTTACGCAAGTTTGCTGATAGTGGAAAGATACACTTCCGTTGGCAACGTGCCGATGTGCTCCGCAAGCCAAACGGCTTTTCGACTTTCTCTGATCCATTGCCTAAATCAGCAAAAGGTACACCACAAAGCTCTGGTGGCAGCGTTCCCCCTCTAGACCTGCACCATCAGACATGCTACACTTGGCGAAAAAGTGCTCTAGCACAACGTTGCCTTTTAGTTCGTAGGGGGGAATATGCAGCTCACGGCAAACCAAAAGAAGGCTATTACCAATTATTATGAAGAACTCAATGCCTATCACGAGAAAAAAGTTACCCACGAAACCGCCGTACGATCTGCCTTCCAGGACCTCCTAAAAGTCTTTGCCCAATCCGCCAACTGGGTCCTTATTCCTGAACAAACACTCCCCAACGGCAAACGACCAGACGGCACCATGCGCGACAGCTTTAACCTCCCGCGCGGGTATTGGGAAGCCAAAGATACCAAAGACGACCTTCTGAACGAGATACGCAAAAAGATCAGTGCAGGCTATCCCATCTCCAATACCATTTTTGAAGACACGCGCAAAGCGATTCTCTACCAGGACAATAAGCTCAAGCTCGAAGCTGACCTGACCAACCCCAAAGAATTAGCCAACGTTCTCGACTCCTTCTTTCAGTATGCCGCGCCCGACATCGCCACCTTTGAACATGCTGTCGAGGAATTCAAAGAAAGCATCCCCGACCTGGCACAGGGGTTATTGAAGATTATCAAAGAGGAACACGCCAAAAACAATAGCTTCGTCGCTGCCTTTGCCAGTTTCCTTGACCAATGCCGAAAATCCCTGGACCCAGGCATGAGCAGCACTACCGTCGATGAAATGCTCGTGCAGCACTTACTCACTGAACGCCTCTTCCGCACGATTTTTGAAAACCAGGACTTCACGAACCGCAACATCATTGCTTCAGAAATTGAAATCGTCATCCAGGCCCTCACCAGCCGTGCCTTTAACCGCAAACAGTTCCTCAAGACCCTAGATCGCTTTTATATTGCCATCGAAAATGCCGCACGCAGCCTTGACGACTGGTCAGAAAAACAACACTTCCTCAACACCGTCTATGAACGCTTCTTCCAGGGCTTCTCCACCAAGCAGGCCGACACCCACGGTATCGTCTATACGCCACAGGAGATCGTCGAATTCATGTCTGCCAGCGTTGATGTTATCCTCAAGCGTGAGTTTGGCTCCTCGCTCTCTACCCCTGGCGTACAGATACTCGACCCGTGCGTAGGAACTGGTAACTTCATCGTGAACCTCATTCAGCGCATCAATGGCGGCTCACTCGCCTACAAATACGAACATGATCTCTTCTGCAATGAAATTATGCTCCTGCCCTACTACATAGCTTCTCTCAACATCGAACACGCCTATTTTGAGCGCACAGGCCAATATAAACCCTTTGAAGGCATTGTCTTTGCCGATACGCTTAATCTCGAAGGCCAGCAAATGGATCTCTTCAGCGAGAGAAATACCGAGCGTATTCAACGCGAGAAGGACGCTCAAATTATGGTCGTGATTGGCAATCCACCTTACAATGTGGGGCAAAAGAGTGAGAACGATAATAATAAAAATAGACGCTATCCAGTTATTGAGAAGCGCGTGAGTGAAACCTATGCAACAGACTCGCAAGCAAGCAATAAGAATGCATTAGGTGATCCCTATGTGAAGTTCATTCGGTGGGCTATCGATCGCCTACAAGGACGAGACGGTATTGTCTGCATGGTCACGAATAATTCTTTTGTCGATCAGATTGCTTTTGACGGGATGAGGAAACACTTATTACAGGATTTCGATCAAATTTACCATGTTGACCTGCATGGCAATGTACGAAAAAATCCCAAGCTCTCTGGCACAACGCATAATGTTTTTGGCATTCAGGTGGGTGTAGGTATTACAGTTGCTGTCAGAACATCAAAAAATCCTACAAAGTCAGTGTACTATTATCGCGTTCCTGAATACTGGCGCAAAACAGAAAAACTAGCATTCCTTGCTAAAAAAGGTGATATTAACGGAGTAGAGTGGCTTGAGTTAGAGCCTGATGATAGGAATACATGGATCACAGAGGGGTTACAACCTGAATTTGCCACCTTCATGCCCCTAGGAACAAAAGAGGCAAAAACTGCTCGAAATACCAATGAGACGACGATTTTTAAAAACTATGGACGTGGAGTAGCAACCTGCCGTGATAATTGGGCTTATGACTTTAGCAGGGATAACTTGAGAGCCAAGATTAAATCCTTTATTGATACGTATAATGGCGAAGTTGACCGCTGGCGTAGGCGTGGCAGCGACAGTACCCTTGTCGATAGTTTTGTCACCTATGATGATGCGAAGATTAAGTGGAGCCGAGACCTAAAGTTAGATATACAACGTAATCACTATGCAGAATTTACCGAAGCTAAAGTGCGTATGTCTCTTTACCGTCCCTTTTCCAAGCGATGGTTGTTCTTTGACCGTATTCTTAATGAAGAAGTCTATCACCTCCCCCAAATCTTTCCGAATACTGCCAGTGAGTTAGAGAATATTGTAATCTGTCTAGGTGGTTTAGGTGGTAATAAACCATTTCATTGCTTAGCGACTAGCTGTATTCCAGAAGTTCAGCTTATAACTAATACCCAGTGCTTTCCCTACTATACCTATTCAGAAGATGGTAGCAATCGACGCGAAAACATCAACAATTGGGCATTAGAGCAATTTCAAACGCAATATGGTTCACAAGTCACCAAACACGATATCTTTTCCTATATTTATGCGATGCTTCACCATCCAAAATACTGTGAATTTTACGCTGAAAACCTAAAACATGAATTACCACGTATTCCCTTGCTTACTAATCAAGCAGCATTCGAGATATGTGTGCTTATCGGAAAACGGCTAATGGAGCTGCATCTGCACTATGAGGAGGCACAAGAATATCCTCTGAACTGGTTAGAGAACAAGGATGTACCAATCAATTGGCGCGTCGAGAAAATGAAGCTTTCTCCTGATAAATCCTCGCTCCGTTACAATGAATGGTTAACACTGGTGGATATCCCCCAGGAATGCTACCAATATCGCCTGGGTAATCGTTCTGCTCTCGAGTGGTTGATTGATCAATACCAAGTCAGTATTCATGCACGTAGTGGCATTGTGAGCGATCCTAACAGAGATGACGATGAACAATATATTGTGCGCTTGGTGGGGAAAGTGATAACGGTGAGCGTTGAGACGGTGAGGCTTGTTGAGGAACTAGCACAGGCAGTCGCCCAGGATGATTGGATGAGCGAAATAGTGAGTAAGCCCGGTGAAACTGCCTATGACAAACCTTGTTGAAGAAAGATTGAAAGGATATTGACTCTGCGATAGCTTGTTGAATTGCTCAAAGAAGGTTATAATTGTTATAGTTGCGAATAAAAAGAGTCTTGAGTAAAGTAAATCATGAGGTACTAATGCATTTTTCAAAAGCTCCTATTACCGAAGCAATTATAGACCTCAAAGTTGCTTTGCCAGAGGGGTTTTCTGTTGAAAAGTTCTTGGATATTCATCCCCATATTAATAATCGTTTTCCAACTAAAGAGCCGATAATCGCAGGTTCATTTGTATTACAAGCGTCTCCAACTTTCAAAGTCGATGCTAGTCAGCAGCATAATGGCTATTTATTTAGAAGCCAGGATCAGAAGAAGATATTTCAAGCAAGTTTGAATGGATTTACTTTCAACCGTCTTGCTCCATATGAATCATGGGAAGAATTCCGTGACGATGCTAAGTATTTGTGGCAATTATATAAAGATATTTGCAAGCCTAAAGTGGTGACGAGAGCAGCCGTAAGGTATATCAATCAGCTTAATATCCCAACAAAAGAATTAGGTGACCTTAAGGATTATCTGAACACAGTGCCAGAAGTTGCACCTACATTACCTCAAAAGCTGCTCAGTTCCTTCTTTATGCAAATGCATATTCCCCAGCAAGATTTGAATTGTAATCTTATTATCAATGAGGCACTAACTCCTCCAATTACCCCGGAATTTGTTTCTATAATTCTTGATTTTGATTTATTTCGTGAGCAAATTTGGCAAAGTGACGATGATGATGATGTGTGGCATTTCCTAGAGGCTCTTCGACACCGTAAAAACGAAGTGTTTAAAGCATCAATTACAGAGAAAACTAGGAGGTTAATTGAATAATGCCCCAATTAGCAACGCAATCACAAAACATTAATGACAGGTTGGTTGTTTACAACATGGGTTGCAGTGTAGCAAGCGAAACTCTTTCAGAGAGCTTTAAAAAATCGGTTAAAGAGTTTTTTGGCTTATCAGAGGCAATACAACATCATCCTCCTACTTTGGTTGGTGATAAAACAGGCATGTTAAGAAAACCTCTAGGAGAGACTCTTAGCAGAATACACAGTTTGTTATCATGGGGCGAGAATCGAAATAGCTACCGTGCTCTTGCGCCTGATCCTGCCGCCGTAGTACGCGCAGAAAGTTGGATTGTAAGCCTGTTTCAAACCGTAGAGGATTTGGGGCAGCTTTGGATTAATCCGAGTGTGACGGCAAGTCCAGAAGGTGAGGTACTATTCGAGTGGTGGTATGGGATGAAAAAATTAACAATTTACGTAGGTGACCAAAACTTAGATTACGTTCAAGTTTGGGGGACCGATGTACATGCTAGGATCACAGATGGTGATATCGAATCTATAAGTGATTGTCGTATTCTTTGGATGTGGTTGATAAGTTGAAGTAATGTCAGAAATTCCAGTATCCGATATAGCATCTGACGAAATATTATACCGTCGTGTACCAGATAGTCTTGACTTTTACGAAATTCAGGACGACGGAAAAGTTAAATTTAAAACACTAGCATTTACTGATGCAGAATTTAGGGCTTCGGTAGATCGCGCTAAACTATGTGGTAACGATCCTAAACGAACTGCATCTCTCATCTGGGGAAGCGGTGTTGTAAGTTTGGTAGCTGGTGATGTACGCGCTATAGATGATATTATACAATACGATAAAAAGCAGAAGCCTCTCACAGTATTTGAAGTTGATATCGAGCATGCCCCCATCATGAATGATCCAAATTATCCTGACAATCCCGCCCATGCCGAAATACTTACAAAGCCTGAGTGTCCAAACAGTAAGGTATTTAAAAGGCTCCGCGAAAGATTAGTATTGTTAGCTAATCACAGACAATGGGAATTAAAACCATTCAGTCTACCCTAAGCGAGGAAAATCAAGAACGTAAATACTAAACAAGGAGGACCTATGCAAACCAAACTGAACCCATACCTAAGCTTCAAAGACAACGCCCGCGAAGCCATAGAATTTTATCAAACCGTCTTTGGTGGTAAACTTACTGTCAGTACCTTCAAAGAATTCCACGCATCTCAAGATCCGAGCGAAGACAACCTGGTTATGCACGCTGTGCTGGAAGCCGACAACGGCATTACCTTTATGGCTTCCGACACGCCGAGCCGTATGGAGTATAAAGCCGGGACAAACTATAGCATGTCACTCAGTGGTGACAACGAAGCAGAATTACAAGCCTATTTCGAAAAGCTTTCGGTCGGCGGCAACGTCACCATGCCCCTTGAGAAAGCCATTTGGGGTGATACGTTTGGCATGCTCACTGACAAATTTGGTGTGCCGTGGCTCGTGAACATTCTAGGTCAAAAAGCATAACATATACTCCAATCCACGATAGCAACATCGCCATCGTGGATTGGAGCGAAACTCTCACCTTCCCCATTCAGCTTCCACAGCGAAATTACTCAACCTCAAACCCGCGTTCGCGTAATAGCTCCAAGACCTCGGCGAGGTGTGCGGCGGGAACGCGTACCAACCTTCCCTCTTGCGCTACCGGGGAACCGAGTAGAGACTGTAAGGCAGCATCGGACTGGAGATCGTGCAGCACTTGTTCCGAGAGGTAGAGCATGGGTGCCTGCTCGACGGTAATCGTATCTTGCTCTCCATAGCCATCACCCCACAACTTGAGGCGCATCAAGAACGATGGCGGGATACCACCTTCACAGTAGCGCTGTAAAAAGGTGAGCATGGCATTGAGCGACAGCCCATCCTCATTCGCCCGCTCGATACTGTTAGGCGTGATCTTGCGCCACCCTGTTACTTCATCCAGTATGCTGATCCGTGCGACTTCGGCTGCCAGGTACAGATCCGTCACCGCGTAGATCGGCTGTAACAAGCCATCCTCGCGCAGCCGCCACTGCGACTCACGCGGCACAAGGCGTCCATCTTCTAAGACGGTATCTTGAAGTGGGGCCGCCGTCAAGGCGGACAGGTAGTCACGTTGCCATAACATTTCCTGCATGGCGTGCAACTGCTGTGGCATAACTTCCGCCAGTACAGGGGAGACACGGCGCACGAACAAGGCACGTGTCCCTTCATCGGCAAAAAGCGCATCGAGTAGCGCAGCATCATCAACTTCTAACAGCGTCGCACTCTGCCACATCTCAATACGGCGCGCCTGTCGCTCCCACTCTATCAGTGAGTAGTGTACATTCTGCGGAATCTCTCCACCATCGGCAGCCTCTGTCAACACCTGCATAATAGTCTCCGCGTGCAGACCAGTCTGGATTGCACGAGTAATGCTAGCCTTCGTGATGCGGTACTGCGCGATATGTTCAAGACCAACGCGCTCGGCGAAGCGATCAAGTTGGATGAGCAATGCTTCAGAAACAGGTGCCAGTGCCACCATTTCAAAATTGGGTTGGACGATTAACCGACCCCAGGGGATAGCTTCTACCTCTGGCGGCTCCTCACTGGTGACGAGTTCTATGCCAGGAGCGGGACGAAAAGCAGAGGGAAAACTCTCGCTATTTACCTCAACCAAGCCCAGCCAGTGCAGTGGCCCAAGTACAACGGCGCGAATAAAGCCGCCCTCGACCATATGCCAGCCCTCTCGATGGGTTAACCAGCCCCGGCGCAAGCGGAAATCCCACCCGTAAGGATTGCTCCCCATCGAGTAGCGTTCGGCTCGCAGCCCATATTGACGCGGAAAGAGCAAATAGGGAATATACAGTTTCGTGCGTGCGATAAACGCCGGTACTTCTCTCCATTCCTCTACATGCTCCAACAACACTTGCTCCATCAGTGCCTGTCGCGCTCGTATCACCTCGTCGTGCGCAGGATCGAGCGGACCAGGACCAGGCCGCACAATCACCTCCGGGAGATAGAACAGCTCATTCCAAAATGATGTCTCTAACCAGAGATGATAGCAGCGACGCACGCGCTCTAAAAGCGGCAGCGCAAAAAAGTCGTGCGCGGAGGCGACAAAGAACGCACCCTGTCGCTCTTGCAGCAGCCCTAATTTCATTAAAATCAGGCGGATAAACAGCAAACGCGGAATATCTTGTTCGGTTCGCACTTGCTCGACCTGGCCCTTAGGCCCCAGCAGTTCCACCACCGAACGCAGGGCCGCTCGCGCCAGTAAGCCACTTTGTACTATCGCCAGCCCTTCCCGTAAAGTCGCCACGTGCGACCAGTACAGATACAACGTGCGCTGAAATTGGCGCATCCCATCGCCAATGGCAACTTCACTCAAGACTGAAGGTAGTGCCGCCGCCGTCTGTTCTTGACGCGCTATTTCGTTGACGACATCTTTCACCGCCTGGGGGACAATCAGCACGCCATCATACACCCCACTGGTATAGTCCCGACCAGCAAAATTGGTCTGCTTCCCCCAAAATACCAGCCCCAACATCAACACGCGTCGCAGCGCTTGCTCAAAAACACCATGAGGATGTGCCGTGGGATAGAGCATAGTGCTCTGCTCGATGATAGCAGAAGATTCGCTTCCTTTCACAGGATAGAGCGTAGTGCTACTGGTGAGATACAAGGCGAGGTCGCGACTATTAGCCCTGCCGCCGCAAGCCACCAGTTCGCGTAAAATCAACCTCTCGCCATCGTTCAGGCTACGGATAGACTCGCTAATGGTCGTAGCCTGAAACAACTGTTGTGCGACCTCGATGGCGGCGGGAGCTGCAAGAGAGGCTGGCGATAGTGCGGCGGCTGTATCCGCATTTTGCCCCTTCGTCGCCAACGGCAAACGTCGATTTTTAGCCAGAAATTGTAAATGGTACGTCGGTATAGTTTGTAGCAGGTCCAGGTCACTCTGTTCCACGTTGTTCCTCCTCGTGTAGCAGGGGAGTTTGACCACGGCGTTTGAGGTCCTCGATCATCTGCGCCATACCCTGTTTCTTCAGTATCATTAATGTCGGCGTAATCGTTTGCACAATATGTTCATCCATCGAGGTAGTGGCCGCGAGCTCACGTAATACTATGTTATCCGCTACTTCCACCAGTGCGACACCAGTATAGAGCCGAACGCGCCCATAGCTAGAGGTCCAATTCGTAAGCTGAGCGATGAGCCGCCGCAGTGGGCTTTCCGGGGGTGCGTCAGTAGCCATTGCCTGTAGTGTTTGCAGCAGGAGCGTCGGTTTCTGTCCACGACTCAAGGCCTCCGCCAGAAAGGTAGGGTTGGGCCGATAACACAATCGTTCATTGCGCACGCCAGCAATCTCAGTGAAATCCTCGACCAGTGCAATCAAAGGCCATGCATCAAAGCTACAATTCAGCAGCAATTCACCCGTTTCTGCTACCTCCAACGCTGATGCAGAAGTGGGCACGGAAAATTGCGTCTCACCATCCTGCTCATCTTCCCACGCCAGACCATTCAACAGCAGCCCAGCCATGGGCGTCAGGCGAAATCCCAGTAAATGCCCATCTTGTGCTAAAGCCAGGTCAGTGATACCCCACCAGTGCAGTGGTCCGCGAATCAGCCGCGCCAGGTAATGTCCCTCCGCTCGCATCCAATCGTTCATCAGTTTGGGCTGTAAGGGCGCAGATGCTGTTACCGAGTGTCCATCCTCCTGCTCCAACCACCAGTGTGGCGAGGGGAATAAACGTTGTCGTTTCTGCAAAAACGTCGGATTCAAGCGATAGATAAAACGGGCAAAGGCCGGAAAACTAACCCATTGATCCTGTTGCACCTGCGCGATCAGCGCTACCAACCACTGTCGCGCCTCGCAGTTCTCGGCCTCTAACTCGCCTGGGCGCAGGATCGAATGGTTGAGCGGCGTTGTGCGGCAGCGCAAACGCAATCCCTCTTCCTGCAAATCATACAATTCTTCATAACTGGGCTGCGTCAGCCAGAGCTCAAACAGGTCACGCGCCACCTCGGCGTGATTAGGGCCGATGAGCAAGCGGGCGGCATTGGGCAGTAAACGCAGATTGGGTGTTCCAGCGTCATCTTTGTGCAGGATATCAGCCAAGCGTAGCAGGCGCACAGCATAGCGCAAAAAGAGCGGCGAACGCGGAATAACAACTTGCACCGTTTCCAATAGTGAGGCCGAGGGCAATGCAGCCGGCGGCACAATCCCTCCTGTCCCATCGTTGACAAACGCGTTGGTGAGACGAGCGGGTGAAAAAGATGGCGTAGCACGTTGTGAACTCACGCGCTCATCCCGCTCATCTTCATGCTCAAGTCGATAGCCATCCAATACGCGTGCCAGCAGCAGCAGATCGCTTAGCAGGCTGTACGGCTTCACCTCTTGCACGACAGGTTTGCTGGCCTCATCTTCGCCCTGGACATTGAAAGATGTAATCGGTACAGGTACACGCAAGGCTGCTTGCACTTCCGCAGGAATAGACCAACCAACATCGTAGACGGAGCCATTCAAGCCGATACGCTGCTGTGGTGCGCTGTTGAGACTGGTATGAAAAAGAAGGCCTTTGGCCTGTAATGAGACCAATATAACCTGGAGCTTATCGGCTGGTCCAAAGGCGAAGCGTTCGTAGATGCCGCGCAAGTCTTCGTCGGTCATTGCGCCCCCGGCCAATGCCAGTGTCGCCAACAATTGACGCTGCGGTTTTTCCAGAGCCGCCGCTACCTTACGTACAGCCTCCGGACGCTTGAGGATGCCGGTGATCGACTCCATAAGCTGCGGTTTGCTCACCCCTGCCGTCAACAATTCGTGCTCGCGCGCAATACCTCGCAGTTCGCTCAGCCCAATCTGGGCCAATATTTCTGCCAGGCTCGCCGCTGCTGTTGGGCCACGCACAGTCACGACATGTCCTACCTGACTACTCGCTTGCCTGATTGGTTTTAATAGTATCTTCGTTTCAGTATGTGCTGGCACGTCTCGCTCACGTTTGCCCGCTGGCGTCCGCGCAGGAAGCAGGTCGGCAGAGGTAACAGAAGTAAAGGATTGTGGTTGCGCTAACCAATGATAAAGCAGAGCAGCGGCATGGCGACAAATTTGGTGGGAATTGGGGCTACAGGTGCAGTTAGCTATCCAGGCACTTGAACTTTGCAATTCGACATCCGCGACACAGCGATGCTGCCCACCTGCTTCTTGTTTTGCCGCCTCTACAGCATTTGTCGCAGTTGCGGCTTCCTCATGGGTCACGTTTGTGGTATCAACGATGCCAAGGAGTTGGGTACCTCGACGCATTGTTGCCTGAACTGCCCCTATGCGGCTATATTCTTGTCCTAACGACGCTACCGCTAGCCCAGCGACGCGGATAATATCAGCAGCTCGCAGACGTTGTAGCATATTAGGGACAACATCATCCATAAATACCGGCCCATGTAATCTTCACTATTTTCATTACGTTGCGCTATCATAACATGTAGCGACCTTGCGGTCAAATCCGAAAGTACACAGGTAGTGTATCCTTACTGGCTCTCCATCCTTACTGGCTCTCCATCCTTGCTGGCTCTCCATCCGTAGGGCGCGATTTATCGCCGCCACCGCCGATTTATCGGCGCGAATCCGCATCAACCTAAGCCCCCCCACCCATCCACCCAAGGGACCCTTGTGGGTCTTCCACAGGGAGGTTTTGCAACGCCTGGTTCCAAGCCTTGTCATTCTGAGCCCTTGTCATTCTGAGCCCTTGTCATTCTAAGCGACAAAGCCTTGTCATTCTGAGCGAAGCGAAGAATCTCCGTGGTAGGAGAGATTCTTCGCTTCGCTCAGAATGACAAGGCAACGGAGAGGGTTTTTGGACACCGATTCCTGCCGCACCCTGTCTGCACCCTGCCTTGGAGGCAGATAATAACAGGTAATAATCGGCCCGTCGATGTATGAATTCATCCACCCAAAGCAAACATAATATTGGCAACCGCCGCGAGAGCCGCCGTCTCGGCACGCAGAATGCGCGCACCTAGCGAAACCGCCTGCACACCATGTCTCTGCGCCAACATAACCTCTTCTGCCATCAAGCCACCCTCGGGGCCAATAAATACCACCACAGTTCGTGCATCATCTTCAGCAGCAGCGTTTTCCTGTTCAAGATACTGCTGTAGCGAATCACGCAATGTCTGGTCGTGCTCCTCCTCCCAGGGCATCAGAGACAAGGCACCATCGGGGATAGTATTGAGCGCATGCATCAGTGGACGAATCGGCAGCAGTTCCGGTATGCGGGAACGACCACACTGTTCAGTGGCCTCCTGCAGGATGCGCTGCCAGCGTTGTAATTTAGCTGGCCCGGCCTCTTCCAGACCCGCCATCGAACGGCGACACAGAATAGGGGCGAAAGTACTTACACCTAACTCCGTTCCCTTCTCCAGTATCCACTCGAACCGAGCGGACTTGAGCAAGCCCTGACACAGTACAACGCGAACGGGCGATTCGCTCTGACCCACACGCCGCTCTACCGCTCGTACCTCCACACCAACTCGCCCACTCTTCATCACGACAGCCACCACCTCATCCCCACTGTTATCAAGCAATACCATTTGCTCGCCCACACCCAAGTGCAACACATCACGCACCTGATGTGCCAACTTTTCCGGCAAAACAATGGTCGAAGCCCCCTCAACAGTTATGTCAACCAACAACGCCGGTTCCACAAAAAAACGATGCAATTTACTCCTCACTTTAGATGCAATAAACCATCTGTAGGGCGCGATTTATCGCAATACATTTCAAATAAGGTTGGGGAGTGGCGTGTGTAGGGACAAGGGGACGAGGCGTGGCAAGATGGGGGGCCTTGTGCTTGTCCTCGTCCGGTGGGAAGGATCGAACCCCCACCAGGACAGGCACAAGGCCCCCACATCCTCATCCCCTCGTCCCCCTGTCCCTACACACGGTGTCGCCGTTCATTCTTATTTGAATGGTATTGCGATTTATCGCCGCCACCGCCGATTTATCGGCCCGCGTTCGCGCCAGATTCGCGCCGAAAAATCAACACCAACCAATCATCGATCATTGCCTGGTCGATCAACTTCAACCCTGCCGCCAAGAGCGGTTGTTCCGCTTCATATCGACGCGCCTCGATGATGCCACTGGCGATTATCAGGCCGCCGGGTGCTACAACCTCAGCCAGTTGCGAAGCCATGCCGCCAATAATATGCGCCAGGATGTTCACCAGCACAATGTCAAATTGCCCAGCCATACGCGCCGCTTCGGCCTCGTCCAGAATACCCAGCACCACGCTAATCTTGTCGCTCAATCCGTTCAATGCGGCATTGGCCGTGGCACTTTCCACGGCTACCGAGCTGTTATCAATGCAGTAAACACTCTCGGCCCCTAATTTTGCTGCCGCCAGGGCCAAAATACCAGAACCGGTACCGACGTCGATCATGCGCATGCCGCGCCGAGTGCGCTGCTCCACCTGCTCCAAGCATAAACGAGTTGTCGGGTGTAGACCCGTACCAAAGGCCATCCCTGGGTCAAGTTCCAGCACCACCTCCTCGCCTTTGGGCTCGTACTCGCGCCACGATGGGCGAATGACGAGTCGTTGCCCAATGTGAGTTACATGGAAATAATCCTTCCAGGCATTGGCCCAATCTTCTTCATTCACCACCTGTGTTTGCAACTCGCCCACAAAATGCTGGCCCAGGCTGGCAAAATGCCATAGCCCTTCCGCCACGCGCTGGCGTGCCTCTTCCTCTGTGCCATCTATCGGCAAGTAGGCATGAACCAGCACAGGTTGGCCCTGTACTACGCGGTACTCCTGCCCCTCGTCTATCAATTCAATCGGTTCCTCGATAGCTACCCCACCAGGGGTATAGCGACTCAATAGCTCACTGACCGATTCTACTGCTTCCGGGTGCGTGCGCACTGTTAACTCTAACCACTGCATACGATCTAACCTATTCCTCATCACTTTATATCAAAATTATAATAGCCATACGTCGTAACTTCTTTGAAGCCACAGGAGCGATAGAGTCCAATAGTATACTGATTGCCCGCTTCTACCTCAAGGGCAATCGGCTTCTGCCTCTCTGCCTGTATCTTACGAATGACCTGCTCCATCATCTGTCGCCCAAAGCGACGCCGCCGGAATTGCGGTAGCACCCCAACGCCATAGATGCCGGTTTCTCCATCGCCGTAAGAAAGGCTCAGGCAACCGATCGCTCCCCCCTGCCATAGGCCAATATAATACTCGTTTTGCGGCCTCTGCATAGTCTCGTAGATAAATTTCCGCGCACCCTCCTCCGACTGTCCAAAACAGAGGGAAATGATAGCAGCCATGGTATCGACATCGCTTACTCCAGCCTTCCGCAACTCTATTGGCTCGGCATATGGGCCATGCTCCTCGAGCTGCGCCAAAATCATTTTATTTTCGGAGAAATCGTACTGCGCTCCAAGATCCTCCACAAACCCCTGCCCCGAAAGCGAGAAACGCTCGCAGACCAGGATCAAACGCTGAATACCGCGTTGTTTGGCCTCTTCCCGTGCCGCAGCCATCAGCAAGAAAAAAATTCCCTGCCGCCGATATTCCGGATGAACAACACCCGTCAATTCTCTATCCTCATCCCCAAAGCTATTCAATGCTAACAGCCCAACAAGTTGTCCCTCTTCATAATAGAGGAAATCATTAGTTTCATTGCCCGGCCTCGAGCGCAGCATCACTATATCTAGCTTTGTATAAAGACCCTCATACGCGTTACACAGCGCGAGCAACTCTTTTGCTTGCGCCAGTTCATCTTCCGTCCACGTCTGTTTTTTCACCAGACCCTGTCTCAACTCGTCCAACAATTATTTCCCCTCGTTATATCCATTGGACCACTATGTCCTTGTCATTCTGAGCCCAGCTTTTGTCATTCTGAGCCCAGCCTTTGTCATTCTGAGCCGCAGCGAAGAATCTCCGTGCCCTTGTCATTCTGAGCCCAGCGAAGAATCTCCGTGCCACGAGAGACCATCCAATGAAATTTCATAGGCATATAAATGGTCTGTAGGGGCCGCTTTAGCGCGCCCACCGCCGCACCCTGTCCGGGGGACAGGTAATAATCGGCCCGAATGCGCATCAACCTAAGGCAGGGAGAGGCGGACATCTCGTAGGGGCGAGAGCGGGGTTGATGTGGCACCCTGTCCGGGGGACAGGTAATGGGGACCCTTGTGGTCGCC
>JBBQXY010000089.1:0-23323 GCA_038209195.1 Ktedonobacterales bacterium
GGACGCGCTCAGCAGCATTAGCCGCCTTCGGCGCAAACCGCAAGCTGATAAGATACCCTAGGGCAATAAAGACGATAAAGGCGATGCCAGTAGAGACAGCAACTCGTGGGTCAGTCGCGGTCATGGGAGGGGGCTCCGCGCCACTAGGTGTCCCACTTAAAAGGGCCTGCGTAGCGCGTGGCAGGTTGATGAAGACGAACTGGGCCAAACCCTGGCTGCCAAAAACAAGAAATAGTATACCGGTCAATGTAAAAGCCAATGAGATAATCTCTTGACGCCAACCGCGTTGAAAGCCGATCACTCCAAATGCTATGATGGCGAGAAAGAAACACTGCGGCGCTGAGAGTTGCCAGTTCATATGTTTTTTATCCCCTTTTCGGCATCAAAATCAACACGGAAAATAGAGGTACAGGTTACCTCTACAGTTTTATATATGCTCTCCACAAATGTCTACTTCACAATATCCACTAAATCCGCTCTTGCACTCAATGATACCACACGTTACTCGTAAATCCTAGAGGTCTAATGCGAATAATGAAGAAATTATGCCTATCTCTACCATTTTTCTAGCCCAAAAAGCTACTAAAAGGACAAAAGTTCGTATTTATCCCCCAAATGTGCTATAATAACAAAGGTCGGCTCAAACATTTCGCGAACCCTCCACCACCCTTCATATACTTTATCAGATATCGCCTTTGGCTATGTCTAACATTTTTTTGAGGATTCATAATGGAACTAGGCAATATTAAGACGGTCAGTATTGTTGATCAAATGACAGGTGCATACCTTGACTATTCAATGAGCGTTATCGTGAGTCGCGCCCTGCCTGATGTGCGCGATGGCTTGAAACCTGTACACCGCCGTGTGTTATATGCTATGGACCAGATGGGCTTGCAGTCAACAAAGTCATTTCGCAAGTGCGCGGGTACCGTGGGCGAAGTGCTGAAGAGCTATCACCCCCACGGTGATGTCGCGGTGTATGACTCCCTCGTGCGTATGGCCCAGTGGTGGTCGATGCGCTACCCCCTCGTCATGGGCCAGGGCAACTTTGGCTCTCAAGATGACGATCCGCCAGCCGCTATGCGCTACACCGAAGCAAAAATGGCCGCCATTGCCGATGAATTGTTACGTGATATCGAAAAAGATACAGTCGACTTTGTTCCCAACTATGATAATCAAACAAGGGAACCGACGGTGCTGCCTGCCCGCCTGCCGAATCTGCTGCTCAATGGCTCGACTGGCATCGCCGTTGGTATGGCAACCAATATCCCACCGCATAACCTGAACGAGGTCTGCAATGGCATTATTCACCTCCTTCAAAACCCCGAAGCCACCACCGAAGACCTCTCACGTATTGTGCGCGGGCCAGATTTCCCCACGGGCGGGATCATCCAGGGGCGCGAAGGTATTCGCAATACCTACGCCAATGGTCGTGGGCGCATCGTTGTACGGGCTCGTACCAACTTCGAGCAGACCGATCGCGGGCGTGTTAGCATCATTGTGACAGAACTGCCCTATCAAATTAACAAAGCTGACCTGGTCAAAAAGATCGCGGAGTTGGCCCGTGACAAGAAGATAGAGGGCATCTCTGAAGTGCGCGATGAGTCCGACCGCAAGGGTATGCGCATGATGATTGAGCTCAAACGCGATGCCAACCCCGATAGCGTGCTCAATTCCTTGTTTAAATATACCGCCATGCAGAGTGCCTTCAATAGCAATATGTTGGCCCTTGTCGATCAGCAGCCCCGTACATTGACGCTCAAAGCTTTCTTGCAGCACCACATCAATCACCGCGAGATCGTCATCACTCGGCGCACGCGCTTTGAACTTGCCAAGGCCGAGGCACGGCGCCATATCCTCGATGGCTTGAAGATCGCCCTCGATAACCTGGATGCCGTTATCACTACGATCCGCGAATCGCAATCTGCCGAGGCGGCTCTGATCAATCTGCGGCGGCAATTCAATCTCTCGGAAGAACAGGGCAAAGCGATCCTCGATATGCGTCTGGCTCGCCTCGCCGCCCTGGAACGCTCCAAGGTGGAAGAGGAATTAAAAGACGTCCTGCAATTCATTGATTACTATCATATGTTGCTGGCTGATATCCAGGAGATTCGTAAAATTATCGTTGCTGACCTGCGTGAAATACAGGAGAAATATGGCGATCCCCGCCGCACTGATATTGGCGAGGCCGAGGCTGGCGAATTCAGAGATGAAGACCTCATCCCGAACGAAGAGGTCGTGGTGACATTGACCGAGAAAGGGTACATCAAGCGGCTTCCCTCCAACACCTATCGTGCGCAGCGCAGAGGTGGACGCGGCATCACCGGCATGGCGACCCGAGAAGATGACACCGTGCGCCAACTGATAGTAGCCCATAGTCACGACGCGCTACTCTTCTTCACTGATCGCGGTCGCGTCTTCCAACTCAAAGTATACGAACTGCCCGACGTGAGTCGCACTGCCAAAGGTGAACACCTGATCAACCTGATCTCTATTGAGCAGCGTGAGCGTGTAACCGCCATTGTCTGCGTTCCCAAGGGCGTCAGTCGCGACTTCATGATCGTGGCAACGCGCAAAGGTGAAGTCAAGAAAACGGCGATGGAAGAATTCGAGGCGGTCCGCCGCTCAGGCTTGATCGCTATGGATCTGGAAGAGAACGACGAATTGATCGGCGCAAAACTGGCCCATGCCGATGACGATGTGCTGATGATCACCTCGTATGGTCAGGCTATACGCTTTACCGTGGCGGAACTCCGTTCAGCCTCGCGTACTAGTGGTGGAGTGCGCGGTATTCGTCTGACCGAGGGCGATTCCCTCGTGTCGCTCAACCTCACTCCCAAGGATAGCGAACTGCTGGTCGTCACCGAGCATGGCTATGGCAAGCGTACCCCCATCGACGAATATCCCCGCCACAGCCGTGGTGGTGGTGGCGTGATTACCCAGAAGGTCACTGACAAGACGGGGAACGTGGCGGCAGCCCGCGTCATCAGCGATCGCGATAACGACCTGATGATTATCTCTGCCGACGGCGTCGTTATCCGCACTGATGTCAGTAAAGTCAGAACCGCTGGACGCGCCACCCAGGGCGTTACCCTGATGAACCTCGGCGAAGGCGATACCGTCGTAGCCGTCGCCACTACCAATGGCAAGAAATTAGACACTCCCAATGGTGACGCAAGCGAAGAGCTTGCCAACGAGGACGAGGAAATGCTTGGGGAAGAGCTCGTGGGAGAAGATGAGGGAATTGTTGGGGAAGTGATTGTGGTGGAAGAAATTGTCGGCGAGGATGAGGCTTAATCTAGCAACAAAAAGCGCGCTGTGATCGTTGGTCATAGCGCGCTTTTTGTTGCTCGGTATTTACACCTCGATCGCCATCGCGACTGCGCCACCACCACCAAGGCAGAGCGTTGCCAGTCCGCGTCCACCGCCGCGTCGGCGCAATTCATAGAGCAACGTAATCAGGACGCGGGAGCCACTGGAGCCGATGGGATGACCAAGCGCAATTGCTCCCCCATTGACATTGACTCGCGACCAATCCCAGTCAAGCTCTTTGCCGTTGGAAAGGGCTTGTGACGCGAAAGCCTCGTTGACCTCGATCAAGTCGAAGTCGCTCAGCTTCATACCGGTGCGCGCGAGCAAGCGATTGACAGCGCGCGTGGGAGCCGCGAAGATGTAGCGCGGCGTGATAGCCGCCGAGGCATAGCCAACGATACGCGCCAATACCGTCAACCCGTTGGCTCGTGCCACCTCTTGCGCAACAACGACAGTGGCTGATGCGCCATCACTGAGTCCGGGCGCGTTCCCCGCCGTTACCGTACCGTCCTCTTGAAAGACAGGTTTCAGTCTCGTCAGTGCTTCTAATGTGGTCTCAGCACGAATAGGCTCATCGGTGTCCACCACCTGTACGCCCTTCTTCTGCTTCACCTCGATGGGGATAATTTCTTCTGTAAAGCGACCAGCCGCAGTAGCTGCCGCTGCGCGCTGCTGGCTTTGCAGTGAGAACTGGTCTTGCTCGGCACGCGTAATGCAGAACTTTTCGGCGATGATCTCCGCCTCGTTGCCCATGTGGATGTTTTCAAAGGCGCACCAGAGGCCATCATGTACCACAGCGTCTAGCAGCGTACCGTTGCCCATGCGATACCCTGTACGTGCCTTTGTCAGCAGATACGGGGCATTGCTCATACTCTCCATGCCGCCAGCGACAAAGGCTTGCTCATCTCCCGCACGAATCGATTGGGCGGCGAGCATCACCGCTTTCAAACCGGAGCCGCAGACCTTGTTGACGGTAAAAGCTGGGATATCATCGGGGAGGCCTGCATGGATAGCCGCTTGTCGCGCCGGAGCCTGGCCAATGCCCGCCGTGACAACGTTGCCCATAATGACTTCGTCAATGGTCTCTGGCGCGATACCTGAACGTCGGACCGCCTCTTTTATAGCGATAGCACCGAGTTGGGGTGCCGTGAAACTGGCAAGGTTGCCAAGAAATTTGCCGGTTGGCGTCCTTGCCGCCCCGACGATAACGGGAATGTGTTCAGTCATGAAATGCTCTCCTCTTGCGCCTCCACGCCATTGTGGATGTGTGTGTACCATGTATCAACGCGAGATACTACCACCTTGTATTGTATCTTTTGGGCTAGTAGCAGAGCAAATCTTCTTATTTCTTCACTTCTTCTCTGAGCGGGCAACGAAATGCACGCCTTCGGGGCCTTCCAGCGAAAAAGTGTCGCCATCGCCTGGCGAGACATCGATCAGGAATTCCGGCCTGCACCAACGCTCGTACTGCTCTCGGTCGATATAGAATGAGCAGCCCTCAATTGCGCCCAGCAGGAGGTCACCATCACCCAGCAGCATATCACCTTCCTGCAAGCACATCGGGGAACTGCCATCACAGCAGCCCCCTGATTGCATGAAGATGAGCGAGCCATAGCGGGCTTTCAGTCGCACGATCAAAGCACGTGCTTCCTCCGTTACCATGACTTTTTCATTCATCTGTGGTACTCCTAGAAAAAGCCCATTGGCTTTGGATCGTAGCTGACGAGCAGGCATTTCGTCTGCGAGTAGTGCTCAAGCATCATGAGGTGGTTCTCGCGACCAACTCCCGATACCTTGTAGCCACCAAAGGCCGCATGTGCGGGATACAGGTGGTAGCAGTTCGTCCACACACGACCCGCTTTAATGCCACGGCCCATACGATAGGCCCTTGACATATCGCGCGTCCAAACACCAGCTCCCAATCCGTACAGGGTATCGTTGGCAAGCTCAAGTGCCTCGTGCTCGTCCTTGAAGGTCGTTACCGCAAGCACTGGCCCAAAGATCTCTTCCTGGAACACGCGCATCTTGTTGTGTCCTTTCAGGATGGTGGGCTTGTAGTAGTAGCCATCGGCGAGTTCTCCTGTGACGGTAGCGCGCTCGCCACCGATGAGTAGCTCAGCACCCTCATCGAGGCCGATCTTGACATAGCTCTCGATCTTCTCGAGCTGCGCACGCGACACCTGCGCGCCGAGTTGCGTGGTCGGATCGAGCGGGTTGCCCTGTTGGATCGCAGCGATGCGCTTCAGAACACGCTTCATGAAGGCATCGTAGATCGACTCTTCAATCAAGGCTCGTGATGGGCAGGTGCAGACCTCACCTTTGTTGAAGGCATAGAGCACTAGTCCTTCGATGGCTTTATCGAAGAAGTCGTCATCGGCATTCATAATGTCGGCAAAGAAGATGTTGGGCGATTTTCCCCCCAGTTCGGTACTAGATGGGATGATGTTTTGGGCGGCATATTGCATAATCATCCGTCCGGTCGTCGTCTCACCAGTGAAGGCGATCTTGGCGATGCGCTTGTTGGTTGCCAGTGCCTTGCCAATTTCTGCACCAGGCCCGTTGACGATGTTGAGCACGCCAGCAGGGAGGATATCACCGATCACTTCGGCCAGTTTAAGAATTGACCACGGCGTCGGGCTAGCTGGTTTGATGACTGTGCAGTTTCCGGCTGCCAGTGCTGGGGCGATCTTCCAAGCGGCCATCAAGAGTGGGAAATTGAAGGGGATGATTTGTCCCACGACGCCGAGCGGCTCCTGGAAGTGGTAAGCAACGGTTTGCTTGTCGATCTCAGAGATGCGTCCTTCTTCCGTTCGGATGGCGCTGGCGAAGTAACGAAAGTGGTCAATCGCGAGTGGCAGGTCGGCTGCTAGTGTCTCGCGCACTGGTTTGCCATTGTCCCAACTCTCGGCGACGGCTAGCATTTCTAGATTCGCCTCCATCGCGTCTGCAACTTTGTTCAAGATTCGTGCTCGCTCTGCTGGTGCGGTTTCTCCCCATGCATCCTTGGCGGCATGGGCGGCATCCAGCGCGACCTCAATATCTGCTGCTGTCGAGCGTGGCACCTGGGTGAAGGCTTTTCCTGTCACTGGGCTGAGCACTGTCGTGTACTCGCCGCTGACGGGTGGCACCCATTGACCGCCAATAAAGTTTTCATAACGTGGTTTTACTGTCACTATACTGTCGACAGTACCTGGTTTACCATAGATCCGAGGCTTTGTAACTGTAGTCATAGCGTTTCTCTTTCCTTGAGATACCAATTCAATATGTTTGATCGTCGAAATAATAGGCAGGCTGGTTGGAGGTCGTTGTAGCGATTGTAGCGATCGTAGCTTACATGTGGCCCCGTTGCCTCATTGTTTCAGTGAGCAATAAACATATCCAGTGCGGAAGAAAATCCTGGAAGATGTGGCCCTGATGGGACTCACCTCCCCTATTCCTTGCGCCCTCTACTAGACAAGTATAGCCACGCGCTCTCTCAAAGTGGTCACGGAAGACTGCCTTTTCCTCACAAATGTGTCCCACCTTAGGCCAAGTTGAAATTGAGAGAAAAGCAGAGCGGTCTTCAGGAATTCCCGAAGACCGCTCTGCTTTTCTCTCAATTTCAACCGATCACACCCGTTGTACTCACTAGTGCCATCAAAGGCGGGTGTGCGACCGTCCTTACGTGAGCCAAGGGAAGCGGCGCACTAGGCTGGTCTGTGTCCACCAATGGCCCAACCCAAGGGTGTTGCCAGCACCTACGAGAGCAAGTCCGATCAGGACGAGCGCGTAGATGATGTGATTGTCCAAGAATACGTCGTCTTGTGGTGGCAATGATGCGCTCCACATCAGGACGACTAAGACTGCACCTGAAACGGCGGCGATACGTACGCCAATGCCAAGGAATAGAGCCACGCCGATGCAGAGTAGGCCGACCATAAACATCCAATTCACGATGCCTGCGCCCGCGATAGCTTGGTAGAAGCCCGCGAAGGGGCCGACGGAACCACTAAGGAAACCATAGGAGGGGGATCCTCCGTTAATCCAGGCGTGGGCAACGGTAGTCTCGTGTCCGAGCCCGAACATCTTGTCAAGGAACGGCCAAAAGAAAACCCAACCCATTAACACCCGGGTTATTGCCCACACGTAGCGGGCTGCTTTTGTAGAAGTTCGTTCTGTAACAGCCTCTGTGGCTGCATGTGTCTGGCTGATCGTTGTGATATCCATGATTATTTATTCTCTCTGGTAGAAAGTTTTGTTTATCTTGCTAACGTCTATTGACGTTTGTTTTCGATAAACATCTTTTCTTCTATCCCTGATAGCATAACACCATGAAGTCACAACGGAATAACGGCAGCACCTACAGCGTCACAGCGGTATCACGATATATCACGACCTGTGTTGGTTTTGCCTCTATCTATCAAACAATAAAGGCCAGAATGATAGGAGCACCAATGAGAAAGAGCGTTAACCATGGGCTATACCAGGTGGTTCCGAGCCAGGCAAAATTGACATGCGCACTATAGGGGAATTTAAAGAGGGTGAAAAGTGCGATTACACCCCCAATCACTAAAGCACTGACGTACGTTAGTCCAAGAGCTTGAAAGCGATTTTTTAAACTTTTTATACCGTTACCGAGGAAAAAAGCTACCAGCGATAGGATGACCACTGGTAACAGAAGGTATATAAAATCGAGGACATATGTGTCGATGGAACTTTTTGTGGCAGGAAATGGTGAAAGCTGAATTGCGCCAACATATGAGAATATTACGAGCACCACAAAAACAATAATGATATTTACTATCGCTTTTCCCGGTTTCACGAAATGCTCCTTTCAGAACAGCCCCTATGGTTATAGCTAATGCTGCATATTTAGCTACTAATGATGCACAATAATGTATGCTACTGGAGCATCGACATAAGACTTATTATAGAAGAAGAGCTTAATGTCAAGCATTAGCGCATTACTGTTCTTTATTTTTATTGTACAACTACCGTCAAGAATAAACTAGCAGAACATCAGGGGCGTTGGGGCAAATTCCCCATCCTGAATCCTGCTGGTATGCTCATATTCCACATGGTGTTAGAGACCATGGCAGTTGGCATAAGCTTGAGCATGTTGTAGATGGGCTCACCAGTGCCGGGGCCAATGGCACCGCGTAGCACATTCACCGGGTTATAGTGCATATCAAGCAGTAGGACTAGTCCATTGCGGCAGCGAACGCGGTAGACGGTCAGCCCATGGAATACATCTTCATCCAGGTACCTCGCGCGGTCAGCCGCGAGGTCGCTGCGCAAGGCGGCCAGGTCAAATGCCGCTTCATCTACGCTCCACGCGATGGCTCCCCATGCCGCCACCTGGTGCATCATATCCAATCCCAGCATCTTCTGCTTATCGCCAACCGCTATCACATCCAGACTGCCGGGCATGAGCGTCTCAACGTGCATCTGCCCCGTCCCCAAGTTGTCATACGTATTGACATTATAGTGGTTTCCCCGCGCATCCAGTCTCGTCTCGCTGTGATATAAGACATAGCCACTCCACGAGAGATGCGCGGGCAGACTGAACGCCCGCATGTTGGAGGGTGGGAAGCCGCCCCAAAAATGGAGCGTCATGCTCAGCATGAAGAAGAGCATGGCGGCAGCCGCCATCACCGTTAAAGTGATGGCGAATGGTTTTCTCGCGAAACTGCGCGTATGTTTGTTCTCGCGTAGCGTGAAAGCTGCTATGGGCGCAGGTAGAGGTGAAAGCGCAGGCTGAGCTTGACTCTCCCGGTGCCTGCCTGTTTGGCGGATACCTGGTGACTGCCTGAACGATTGCCCATTGCTATCTACCGCGATAGCTGCCATGATCGCTTGATCGACGCGCTGCGACGGCGTGCTGGGTGGTAGATTGGTGAGTAAGCTTGTGGAGTACTGCAATAGGCGTTGTACTTGCGCACACTCGGCACAGATGCGTACATGTTCGTTGAGGACGGTGCGCTGCTCTGCTATAAGGTCGTCCGCTATCGAGAGATAGAGGCGCACGGTTGCGCAGACCTGTGTGCCTGTTGCGCCGCTTTGGGGCAGTGGTGGCATGTCATTTTTGTTTTTGGGGAGTGGGAGACGGTCAGTGTTACTCATCGCCTATTCTCCTGTTTTCCAAGCCCTTCTGTGCTCAAGCGTCGATACTGTTCCATAAACATGCGCTTGGCACGAGAAATACGGGTAGCGGCAGCATTGGGCGAAATGCCCACGATGGAGGCGATCTCCTGGTATGGTACGCCCTGTGCGGCACTCAAAACCAGTGCGACCGCATATTCTTCGGGTATCTGTGCCAGCGCCAGGCGAATGTGCTCTTGTTCAGCGATCTCTGGAATACCCCCGCTATTAGAGAGTAGCCACGACTCATCGTCGGTGAGGGTTCCATCGAAACTTTCCTCGCGGGCATTATGGGAGATGAGCGGCCACCACGAGATACGCTTGCGCCGTCGCAGTTGGTCAACGCACAAATTCGTGGCAATGCGATACAACCAGGCAGAAAGGTTATTGCGCTCGTAGAGCCCATGCCAGGACAGGCACGCACGCACAAAAACCTCCTGCGTCACATCGTCGGCATCGTCCTGGTTGCCAAGGAGCCGATAGATATAGGAGTGTATTGGACGCCGAAACTGCTCATAGAGCAGAGTTAACGCGCTAGCATCATCAGTAGCAGCGGCGTTGTTGCTCTGCGCCTCGTGCGATTTGTCCGCGGTCATGCTGGCATGTACTTTCTCACTGCGCTCAGTTTCCGCCGGGGTTTTCCTCTCCCTGCGTGTTGCTAGTATACCAGGAATAGCCAGCGAATAGAACATGCCAAACTTCCTCCGGTGCGGTTCATTTTTTCGAAAACCATCACTCCTATCACGTCACAACAGAGGTGGTTTTACAAAAGAGATACAATGCTACAGTTCAAAAACTCAAGCTAATCCATATATCCACCTTTGTCTTTTCTACAGCCACTTATACTGAGATTATATGCCTTATTCTGCCTACTCCCAGGCTTACCCTTTTTGCGAGAGGTTGGTAGATGTGGATGTGAGGAAGGTGTATCGCGACGCATGTTTGTTTATTAGGAAGGTAAACTGCTATATGCCACTACAGTTTTCTCCGCGGAGGGGGAATGCCTCCAGACCGCGCATATTCTATCTCTGGATGGTAGTTCCGCTACTTGCCATCGTACTTTTTACAGGAACGTGGACACTGTTTACGAAAAGCTTTGCGCACGCGGCACCGGTTGACACCCTCGTTCCATTCACCGGCACCATCCCGACAGAGATAGCGCATAGCACGCTCATTGGGCCTGCCGATGCGCAAGCATCAATTTCGTTATCCATTGGATTGCGCTTGCGCAATACGGCTATGCTCGATAGCTATTTGAAGGACATTGCGCGTCCGAAATCGTTGAATTATCATCGCTACCTGACGCCTGCGCAGTTCGCGGGTACATTTTCGCCAAGCGTGGCGACGCACGATGCGATGCTAAAGTACCTGCAATCGTCTGGCTTTACCATCACCCATACCTACAAGCATCGCCTGTTAATTGTCTTTAAGGGCACAATTGGGCTGGTAGAGCAGGTCTTCCACGTCACGATCAATAATTACAATGCGCCTAAAGGCCATACATTTTATGCCAACAGCGGCGATCCACAACTGCCTAGCTCGCTAGCAGGACAGGTGCAGAGCATCAGTGGATTGAGCAATGCCGTGCAATTCCACCATGCTGCACTAACAACACGAACACTGGGGCAACAGAGCAATGTGACCCCCAATACCGCGAGCTGCCCCACATCTGGTAGCGGTCATTACTTACCCAGCCAGATCCAGGCCGCGTATAACCTGAATGGGCTCTACAACAAAAGCATACATGGCGAAGGCCAGACGGTCGCGCTCTTCGAGCTAGACGGTTTCCAGCCCAGCGATATCGCCGCCTACGAGGCCTGCTTTGGTCATAGCCATACCTCCATCCAGACGATACGCATCAACGGCGGCCCATCAATTGGTTCGGGCCTATTAGAGGTCGAGCTCGACGCTGAAGTCGTGCTGAGCACCGCCCCCAAGCTGGGTACCCTCGTGGTCTATGAAGCTCCAAACACAGTGACTGACTATAACGCCCAGTGGTCACAGATGCTCCAGGACGTTCCACCTGTCATCAGCAGCAGTTGGGGTCTGTGCGAAAGCGACTTTGGGACGCAACAGGCCAACCAGGAAAATACGTACTTCATGCAGGCCGCGGCCCAGGGCCAGAGCATATTCGTTGCTTCTGGCGACAGCGGCAGCAGTGGCTGCTACTTTGATGGAAACCAGAGTACGAACTTAGAACCAGGCGATCCTGGCGGACAGCCCTATGTGACCAGTGTCGGTGGCACGTCAATGACCTGGAATGGTAGTACACTGGGCGAGACGACCTGGAATGCGGGCAGTGGGCAGAGCGGCGGCGCATCCGGCGGTGGTCTCAGCCTCGATTTCGCTATGCCAGCGTGGCAGAGCGGCTTTCTTACTTCTCCGCTAGTGCCAGGGCTACAGAATTCATATACGAATGGTCAACGCGAAGCTCCCGATGTCTCGTTTAATGCTGATCCCGCTACCGGGTACCCGGTCTATTGTTCGTCGATGGCGGCGAGTTGTGACCCAAATAACCCCTGGATTACCGTGGGCGGTACATCGGCAGCTTCACCAATGTGGGCGGCAATGATGGCTCTGGTCAATGAAGAATCGGTCAAAACGGGCGGTTTCAATATTGGCTTTGCTAATCCTTTGCTCTATCAGATTGCCAGCAATAGCGGTAAATACGCTAGTGACTTTCATGATGTCACGACTGGCAACAACGACTATAGTAGCTTACAGAGCGGCAGCAAGTATCTTGCTACGGCTGGCTTTGATATGGCCACCGGCCTGGGTAGCTTCAATGCTGATAGCCTGGCCACAGACCTCGTCGCTTTGGCAAATACGAATAATGGTCAACGCCTCGCACCAGCGAGCAGTACATGGTACTTCCCCGAAGGGGACGAGGGCGGTGGTTTCCAGGAATATATCACCATCGAGAACCCTGACCCAACTCTGACCTCGACAGTGCAGTTGACCTACGTCACCGCGACCACTACAACTGTCGTGAGCCATACCGTGGCCCCCAGTTCACGCCAAACCTTTGACGCTGATATCGACATGGGGACCACCCCCACGGGTATACGCTATAATGCGGGCGTCATTGCCCATGTCACCAGTGGACCCGCGGTCGTGGTGGAACGTCCCATCTACTTCAATTGGGGTGGCGTCCCCAGTGGCACCGATATCGTTGGCGCAACCAGTACTGCTACGGCGTACTACTTCGCGGAAGCCGATACAACACAATCCGGGCCGACCAACTACAAAACGTTTGTTGCCCTGCTCAATCCAGGTGGTTCCGCGGCACACTTGACGGTGACATACTTTACCGGCAGTTGCACCACGAGCTGTCCGACAGAGTCTGTGACACTGGGTGCCATGCAGCGCTTGGTGGTATCGCCAACCGATGTGGGCTTGCACCAAAAGCTGGCGATTTCCGTCACATCGTCGGATAACCCCTTCGTCGCTGAGCGTCCTATGTACTTCGCGGACACTATTCCCAGGGCTGGTGGCTTAACCACTGGCGCGGCCAGCGTCATTGGCGCGACGACTCCAGATGATGACTGGCTCTTTGCCGAAGGTTATACTGGCAGCGGTTTCCAAGAGTACTTTGAAATGGCGAACTTTGGTAGCACTCCTGCTGTCACCAACGTCAGGCTGGAATATACCGATGGCAGTACGCAGACCTATACGATCACCGTACCCGCGTATGGTTTCTATACCTTTGATGTGAATGCGCACCAGCATACGCATACGCCCTCGGTTTCTGCCGAGATTTCGACAACGGGTAGTATACCGATTGTAGTGCAACGCTTGATGTACTTTCACTACGGCAATACCCACATCTCTGGTGGTACCGATATCGTTGGCGAGCTTGGTCCCGCATCACATAATGTGTACGCTTTCGCTGAAGGCTATACAGGTGGTGCATTCCAGGAATACCTGACCTTGCAAAATCCGACGAATAACAATGAGAATGTTGCCATTACGTTCTTTACGCCCACTGTAGTGTTCCAAATTCAGGCCACTGTACTGGCGCACAGTCGTAAAACCTTCAGCATCAACAACCTTCTCAACCCCATCAGCCAGGGAGCCATCTCCCTTACTATCCAGGCTTTGCCAACGACGGGCGCGCCTAATCCGGTAATCGTCGCCGAGCGTCCTATGTACTTCTTCTACCGCCTCACTGGCATCAGCACCCTGGCGGCTGGCGGTAGCGACGTGATCGGGTTTACGGGCTAATTTCTGTTCTAGCGGCAGAGAAAGCACAAAGAGCGGGGCAGGGAACCAATCTACAGATTGGTTCCCTGCCCCTTTTGCGTGAAGGATGTGTAGGGGCCGATTTATCGCGCCCACTAGCCGATTTATCGGCGCGAATCCGAGGTGGGCACGGGCCGATACATCGCAATGCCATTCAAATAAGCCTGGGAGTGGCGTGTGTAGGGACAACACCCTGCCTGGGGGGCAGGTAATACGGACGCGGCGGTCGATGGGGGGCCGTGTGCTTGTCCTCGTCCTGTGGGATGTCCAGAACCCCCAGCAGGACAGGCACAAGGCCCCCGCGTCCGCATCCCCTCGTCCCCCTGTCCCTACACACACGGTGTTGCCGTTCATTCTTATTTGAATGGTATTGCGATACATCGGCGGTGGCGGCGATACATCGCGCCCTACGCTTGCCCTATTCGTTTATCCAATGTAGCGATACAGCGTGGTTTGGCTGTTCGCCGTTCCAAGGAACCACAAGACAGTGCTATTGGCATCTCCCTCTGTCACCGCAAGCATTACGCCGTAGGTGGGTGGCTTCGTGACGGTACTCCAGGTATTCTTGGAGGCGTCATAGCGTTGTATTACGGCTGTCGTCTGCGTCGTGCTGGTTGGCGGCGGCGTTACTGCTACGGACGTCTGGTTCTTGATAGAAGGCCACGTCCCCGCATGCGACTGCGGCGTCACCACGATAGCAGTACCAACGATAGCGGTACCGACAATTGCCGTAGCCTGCCCTCCCTGCCACGTACCAGTAGTGATAAAGATCTGTCCGTTTTTATCGACAAACCAGTTCTGCACATAAGAGGCCTGTGGCAAAGATGGTACGACACGCCAAGTAGCTCCGCCATCACGACTCATCTGCAAGCTGAAGCCACTCTGGATATTGTATATGCTGTTCGGTGCGCCAGCTTCTCTTAGGTAAGGCAGGGGACTCCTTGTCCCGCCCACGTAGAGCACCTGCGTATTGCCACTGGCCAACTGCATCTGTGCGCCAAATGGCAAATTTTGCAAGAGCACATGCCACGTCGCCCCACCATCGCTGGTCTTATACAAACTGCCGTTATTCCCATAAAGGGGAAGCATATCATTCGGCTCGGTTGTATTTGGTACAATGGGCCACCACGGAGTGCTCACCAACTCGTAGATGATACCACTATTGGTAGGATCAACAGCATAGCTGCTCACACCCTGTCCTCCTGCCGTGAACTGCGCATCGACCACGCTCCACGTCTGTCCACCATCGGTGCTGCTCACTAAGCGGGCGAGCCGTGAAAAGGATTTGGGCAGCGTCGTGCGCGTTCCGGTTGGACTCACATTCAGGGGCAGCGATTGCAGACCAAACAAGCTCGTGCCCACGAAACGAAGTTCCTGAACATTCCATGTTACTGGTGTGGAGGAAGTGGCAGTGCTCAGCTTCAGCGTTGGCTGCACGCTTGTCCAGCTCTGTCCGCCATCGCTGCTGTGCTTGAGCATAATAGTGGTCTTCCCATTGCTCACAGACACACTTGTCGCGAAGATGTCGTTGCTATTCGTCGGGTTAATCGCCACCTGGCATGTTTGCCCCAGGGCAGCTTTACTGCCAAGGTCTTGCCAATGCGCGCCGAAATCAGTGCTCCGCAACACCGTTGCATTGCTATTCGTGCGTGTGGCACACGCGTAAAGCACTCCAGGCGCGTTGTTGGCTGCCGCGAGAGAGGTTATCGTATAGCCTTGTAGCACAGCCGTCCATTTCCCCGCGGGTGGCAGGGCCGCGCTTTTATGCTGCTGGCTCAATTGCGCGAAGACAACAGCACTGACCCCAATGATCAGCGCAACGACCAGCATAGCTCCAACGGTAGCCAGCCGCGAACTCTTCTTGCCATGTGTTGTTTCCGTCTGCCCTATCGCTCTATCAACAGAATCTTGCGTTTTCATGCTACTTTCCTTTTGCAACTAACCAACCAGCACCGCCTTTGCCACGACCATCGTCAAAGATAAAGTGTTACCTATCCAAAACTGTATAGTGATGACGATTGTTGGACAACAAAAGTTCCGTCACAAGATGCTCCGGGTTAAGCATGGAGAAAATAAGGAGAGAACGTATAGTGGTCCCATTCGGGTTTTCAGCAGGTGTTCGCAACGTGCAAGGATCAGGTGTTCTGTTTATTTGGAGTCAGGATGATATACCAACCCGCCATCCATGCTTGTCCCGCATAGAGTTTGGACCCCGGCAGGCCATGAAGAAATTGAGTACGAGTTACTTGTGACAAATGTAATCCTCCTGAGTCAGCAAGGAAGACATGCTGACTATCGCCTCCCGTTAAAATCATGATGTGAGACGGAATTCTCACAATGGAGGGAGTACCGGCATTCGCAAGGGTAATTAAGTCGTCGAGCGAGAGCTTCTGTGTAGAATACCCTGTAAACCCAAACTGCGCTGCTGTTTTCGCCAGCTCATCGGGTACTCCCCTTTGTAATCCCCAGGAGTTAATGGGATTATACACGGAGAGGCGATATTCGGCTTCTAAAACATCTCCACAGTTGAGCGGTTTCCCATTGAGGTTCGCGCCATAGGCATCCATGAGAGCTGCCATAGCACAGCCTGAACAGGCGGAGTAGCTCCACTGCGACCACTGCGGATTCTCATTATTGTACTGTGTTTTGTCTGCTTGCGAGAATGCCGCCACGCTTCTGCTAATTTTCTGGACGGGAAAAAGCAGGGATAGTGCGGAACCCTGATCGGTTTGATTTATCTGGGAAGGTGGCAAAAACTGCAGCCTTAGAAACTGGTTGGACACAAGGGCCCCACGCATAATAACCAGCAGCGAAAATAGAATCAGACCTATGCCCAGGACTATCTGCAACCTTATCCGTTTTGCAGGGTTTCTCTGCTGGCGAATTCTGCGCTGTTGCACTGGTACTGATTCTCGTCGTTTTCTTGGTTGTGGAACGAGTATGGGTGGTTCTGGTTCTCGCTGTAGCGTTGAGGCGCGAGTGTACGGGCGTAAATTTTCTTTCCCATACGAGTATGACATGTACCCTCCTTCAAGGGGGAAATGTTGCGTTTCATCGGCGAACCAGAACAATAGGATACTATGTCTATTGAGGAGTATTCTCCTAGCCCACATAATACATGGAAATGCGTTGAAAAGCAATGACTTAGGATGGTACCACAGGAAGCCATTTTGCAAGGAAATAGCTCACTAGCCAGTAGTTCTCTATCCAAGAAGAATAGGGAAATATCTCTTAAAGCGGATAGTAGAAGTCATAAAGATTGCCATTACGTGTGGGAAAAACCCCGCGAGACTAGCAATGTTTTGTAGGTCGAACTGGATCGGAAACTCGTTGACCACCGGGATTTGGCGCTTACTAAACGTCACATCATACAGCTTACCCTCTTTACTAAGCACAATAGCATGGCAGATTTTATCATTGGATGAGTAGAATCCTGCCATGCCAATATTTTTGCCAGCCGCTGGGAGCTGAGTAAGCAGTGTGCGCGTTTGCAGGGATTGTGACCGATTGAAGAAAACATCGAACAAATTTCCCTCTCCTGTAGTAGCAAAGACATGCTGAAAGTTTTCATCAGGCGCATAGAGACCTGCCAGAGAGGTAAGCTTATCAAAGCGCTGGAATATGGTAGGCGCAGAGACTTTACCTGTTTGGTTCCAATGCATTTCATGCAGCGAACCATCGCTCGTAGCGACGATAACATGCTGCATGCCATCTAGGTCAGTATAATAGTTGGCAATACCATGAATTTTTCCTGGAACGCGGCTTTGCCACGATTGATGAACTTTCGTCATAAACTTTCATCCTTTCGAGGAAAAAACAACTGAACTTTTCTTATATATAGATATTTCCATCTTATTGGTATAATATATCATTCGCCGTGCATTTGTGTCTATGAGCTACCTTCTGTTAAACAGTTTCATGCTTTTTACGGCGATGCCTACACGGGTTATAATGGTATGGTTACGTCAGTCTATGTATTTCCACTTTCCCAGTCAATGATGAGAATAGTTCTATAGAGAGTGGGAGGAATCCTACCGAGCAAGTTTTGTCTCACTATTAGGAAGGAGTGCAGCAAATGGAACCTGTTACAAATGTGAATGACTATATTGCACAAGCCCCACAAGAGATGCAATCCCGACTGCAAGAGCTTCGCGCAACTATCAAGGTTGCTGCTCCTGGCGCACAGGAACGTATGAGTTATGGCATGCCTTTTTATGAATACAAAGGCCGACTGGTGTACTTTCGACTGTGGAAAAAACATATCGGACTGTATGGGCTAGTTCCCATCTTAGAAGAGTATAAAAGTGAACTACAAGGCTATGTAACCGTCAAAGGGACGATCCGTTTCCCCCTGGATGAACAATTGCCTCTTGCCCTCATAGAAAAACTGGTGCAAGCACGAGCGCGAAAGAACGACGAAGCCGAAAAGATAATGGCACCTTAGAAACCGCTACGGGGTAGTCTGGTAAAGTACAAGGGACGCGAAAAATCGCGTCCCTTGTACTTTATCTTAGGCGACGATTGCTTAGCCCTAAGGCATGTAGGTTTGAGAAAGCCCCTCTTCATTAGCAATAATTCATAGGCTCAGTTTTATCGCCCCAAAAAGATTGACACAACGCGGCGTCGGGCATAATATAAACACGGTATCTGAAATGCGCCAGCAACGCACAATATGTAGGGGTACCCCTTGTGGGTACGCAGGGGAGGTACGGGTGCGGCTGTGGCTGTGGTTGATGCTTAGCCTACATGGGATGAACTGACCCCTCCTTGCGGTCGTTCTGTTTGGAAAAGGACCACTGACAAATGTCACAGAGATACATAGGCAATTCGGCTAACTCTCAAGATAGCAATAGCGAGGATCTGGAAAAATTGCTGATCGAAGGTGTCCGCCTGGAGAATGTTTTACCACCTGCTCCCACTGCTCCACCTGCGATGCGAGCAGATGACCAGGAGGACGAAGGCGTCCCTCAGGATGGCGACGTGCAGGGTGCCATAGGATTATTCGCCGAGGCCGCCCAGGATATGGCGACCGCGGGCGTAGAATTAGGCTTAGGAAGACACTTTGCCTGTGTAGATTTTTGTAACCAGGCGGCGGAGAAGGCGGCACAAGCCGTCAGTCTGCTGCGTTTTGCACGCAAGACGATGTATAATCATGATCTACGTGTACTTGGTGAGATGGTAGGTGCGCCACAGGAGATTCAAGATGATATGGCAGCGTTAACGCCATTTCACCCCGAAGCCTTTTATGCCAATACACCGCCGGAAGAGGCCGATGAAGTCATCAACGCCGAGCAAGCCACTACCTACATGCAATGTGCGCGTCGCGTGTTACGTTGGGCGAGAAATATTGTTTTAGCACCGTAATGGTTAATTAATCTATCTCACTTAAGGTCGAGTTTCCCGACTTCGTCCATGGTAGGGGTACCCTGGGGCGGGGGCATGGTTTAAGTGAAGAAGAATGTCTGGGAGGATATTTTGACACAACAAATTACCAACACAGCTTTGGAAGAGGCGGTAAAAAAATCGCCACGCAAATGGATCTATCTTTTTAGTGAAGGCAATGCCTCGATGCGTGAACTGCTGGGCGGCAAGGGCGCGGGCGTAGCCGAGATGACGAACGCGGGACTACCAGTCCCTCCCGGTTTCACGATTACGACCGAGGTCTGCAATGCCTATTACGACTCCGGCAAACAATTCCCGCAGGGCATGTGGGAGCAAACTCTGGCGGCAATGAAGGTCGTTGAGCAGCAGACAGGCAAGGGCTTTGGCAAGAAGGACAATCCCCTGCTGGTCTCGGTCCGCTCAGGAGCGAAGTTCTCGATGCCAGGCATGATGGATACCGTATTGAACCTCGGTATCAACGATGAGACCGTGCAGGGTCTCGTGGCACTGACTGGCGACGAACGCTTTGCCTATGACGCCTATCGCCGTTTTATCCAGATGTTCAGCAAGATCGTGCTGGATACCGACCCCAAAGACTTTGAACACGTCCTCGATGAGTATAAACAGCGCGCGGGTGTGCAGACCGACGCCGAAATTCCGGCCTCCGCACTCAAACAACTGGTGGGAGATTTCAAGCAAATCGCTGAACGCCAGTCCGGCGAGCCTTTCCCCACCGACGTGTACAAGCAGTTGCAAAAAGCCATTGAGGCCGTCTTCTCATCTTGGAATAACAAACGTGCCTTCGACTATCGCAATTTCAACAAAATTCCTCATACCCTCGGCACCGCCGTTAACGTGCAGAGCATGGTCTTTGGCAACATGGGCAACGATAGTGGCACTGGTGTCGCCTTCACGCGTGACCCCGGCACGGGCGAAAAGCAGCTCTACGGTGAGTACCTGTTGAATGCACAGGGCGAAGATGTCGTAGCTGGTATTCGCACGCCATCGAAAATCAGCCGCTTGCAAGAGGATTTGCCTGCCGTCTTTCGCCAGTTCCAGGAGATTGCCCAACGCCTGGAGCATCATTATCGCGATATGCAAGACCTGGAGTTTACGGTGGAAAAAGGCCACCTTTACATGTTGCAGACGCGTTCTGGCAAACGTAGTGCTCAGGCCGGTGTGAAAATTCTGGTAGACATGGTCTCCGAAGGCCTCATCACGGAAGAGGAAGCCGTTAAGCGTGCCGATACCACCCAGGTCTATCAATTGCTATTACCGCGTTTCGATGAGAACGCGAAGAAAAAGGCCACGGAAGAGGGTCGTCTGCTGGCAAAAGGCCTCAACGCTTCCCCCGGTGCAGCCGCCGGTAAAGCCGTCTTTGACGCTGATCGTGCCGAGGTAATGGGCAAAGCTGGCGAAGCCGTCGTCCTGGTTCGACCAGAAACCAGCCCCGATGATGTTCATGGCATGCTCGTTGCCAAAGGTATTCTGACCGCTCGTGGTGGTGCGACCAGCCATGCCGCCGTGGTGGCACGCGGTCTTGGTCTCCCCTGCGTTGCTGGCTGCGAGGGTATTCGTGTGAGCGAGGCGGAGCATCTTTTCCACGTCGTCGGTACCGATACTGTGTTGCGCGAAGGCGATGACATCTCTATCGATGGTGCCACCGGCGAGGTCTTCGCGGGTATCATCAAAACCGTCGAGGCCGACTACGAGAAAGAGACCGCATTGCGCCAACTGCTGACATGGGCCGACCAGTATCGCCGCCTCGGCGTTTGGGCCAACGCGGACTACCCGCGTGATGCCAAACGTGCCATCACCTTTGGCGCGGAAGGCATCGGACTGTGTCGCACCGAGCATATGTTCATGGAACAGGAACGCCTACCCATTGTGCAGCAAATGATCCTGGCCAAAACGGTAGAAGAGCGTCAAGCCGCCCTCGACATACTCCTTCCCTACCAGCGCAGCGACTTCAAAGGCATCTTCTCAGCCATGGTCAACCAGCAAACGGGTGAAGGCTATCCCGTCGTCATTCGCTTGATCGATCCACCTCTGCATGAATTCCTGCCTTCCTACGAGGAATTGCTGGTGGATGTCACGCGCCTGGAGACGAATGGCGAGAATCCAACGGAACTTGCGGAGAAGCGCAAAATGTTAGAAGCGGTCGGCTCGATGCGCGAAATGAACCCCATGCTGGGTCTGCGTGGTTGTCGCCTGGGCCTGCTCTTCCCCGAAATCAACGTCATGCAGACGCGAGCGATTCTCGAAGCCGCCGCCGAACTGGCTAAAGAAGGGAAGAAGCTACAGCCCAAGATCATGATCCCCCTCGTGGGCCATGTCAACGAGCTGAAGGAAGTCCGTCGCCAGCTTGAGGCCGTCGCCAAACAGATTACCTCTGAGGAGGGCGTTGCCATCGCGTACAAATTTGGCACGATGATCGAGTTGCCACGCGCCGCCTTGACCGCTGGTCCAATCGCCGAGGTCGCTGACTTCTTCAGCTTTGGCACCAACGACCTGACTCAGACCACCTTTGGCTTCAGCCGCGACGATGCCGAGGGCAAGTTCTTGCTCAAGTACGTCGATGGTTTGTCGGAGCCGGGCCTCGATGGCAAGGTGAAAATCCTACCCGTGAACCCCTTCCAGACCCTTGACCGCGACGGCGTCGGTCAGTTGGTACGCATGGCGGCTGAGAACGGACGCAAGGCCAATCCACACCTGGAACTGGGCATCTGTGGAGAGCACGGTGGCGACCCCAACAGTATCGAGTTCTGCCATATGGTCGGCCTCGACTACGTCAGTTGCTCTCCCTTCCGTGTGCCAATCGCCAGATTAGCAGCCGCCCAAGCCGCTTTGACCACCAGCGAACGGGATAAGTAGGGTCGATCACAATTGAGTGTGTTTGCGATGAGCAACAAGTAAAGCCCCACGCTGGGGCTTTACTTGTTGCTCATCGCAAACACACTATCCCAATCACAGAAGACGAGGAGAATCCTCCATGCGTGCTCTAGTCTTTCATCACAACACATTAACGCTTGATAACCACTATCCTAAACCAGAGCCTATGAGTGGCGAAGCTCTAATTCGCGTCTTACAGGTCGGTATCTGCAACACCGACTTGGAAATCACCCGTGGCTACATGGCCTTTGAAGGTATTCTGGGCCATGAATTTGTTGGCATCGTCGAGGCCGTGCATGAAGGCCTTGGTGCGAGCACACCTTTTCCCTTGATTGGCAAGCGCGTTGTCGGCGAAATCAATGCTGCCTGTGCGCGTCCAGACTGTCTCTATTGTCAGCGTGGTATGCCCACCCATTGCCCGAACCGTACCACGCTGGGGATTGTCAATCGCAACGGCGCCTTCGCCGAATACCTGACCTTGCCTACCGCCAACCTGCATCTCGTCCCCGATACCATCAGCGACGAAGAGGCCGTTTTCGTGGAACCCTTAGCCGCCAACTTCGAGATATTGGAACAGGTGCATCTCAAGCCGACCGATAGCGTAGCCATCCTTGGCGATGGTAAAATGGGGCTACTGGCGGCGCAAGTTTTAGTTTTGAGTGGCTGTGAAGTAATGATGATTGGCAAGCACGAGGAAAAACTGGCATTGGCAGCAAAGCATGGCGTGCATACCCACCTGCTCAATGATGCGAAACATTTTTCATTACCAAATGGGCGACGCGTAGATATGGTGGTCGAGTGCAGCGGCTCAGCCCAGGGTCTGGAACTGGCGCTGCGCTTGGTGCGGCCCAGAGGAACGCTCATTCTCAAAAGCACCGTCGCGGATACAAGCACCTTACACCTCGCTCCCATCGTGATCGACGAGATTCGTGTGCAAGGCTCACGTTGCGGCCCCTTCGCCCCCGCCTTGCGTGCCTTGAGCCAGAAACTCGTAGATATACATCCGTTAATTGGTGCCCGCTATACGCTTGATGACGGACTCGCTGCCTTCCAGCACGCCGGACAAAAAGGTGTATTGAAAGTGTTGCTGCAAGTGTAGTGGTTTGGAAGTTGAATAACAATCATTTGATTTAATTTCAGACTGATACATGGAAATACGGTGCTAATTTGTTTTATTATATCTACTAATATACGGGGTCAGTGGTGCAGTGGAACAGAAAAGTGGTTTAGGAGGAAGCGGTAAAAGGGGTATGAGTGGGAATGGAATCAAAAACAACAGTAAGGATTGTTGACGAATGCTCTCCTAACTCTGCGAGGTGCTTGAACTGAAGCAAGGAACAAAGATGTATTGAGAAAAAGAGACCTCCATCATACG
>JBBQXY010000090.1:0-23295 GCA_038209195.1 Ktedonobacterales bacterium
ATCAGCCAGGAGACAAAATCCTGGGGATGCTCACGAAAAAGTCGCTTGACCGAATCGTCCCACACGTCCGACATACGAATTACAACTCCTCATGCCTCATATTCTAAGAGAAGTGTAACATATCGGTTATTTTCTGTCGAGTTCGCCGATTACGACTTTTCCAAGGCAGCTAATCTACTCCTTCATCAAGCGACGCAAAACAGCCAGCAGGATACCGCCATTTTCGTAATAGGTTACGTCAATAGGGCTATCTAGGCGCGCTATCGTCTGGATGGAGAAGGTAGAGCCGTCCTCCCTCGTCACATTCACCGTCACTTCCGAGCGCGGCTTCAGACCAGCCTCAATGCCCACGATATCGTAGACCTCTTTACCAGTCAAATGCAGCGTTTCCTTGTTTTCACCTTGCTTAAACTGCAATGGCAGAATACCCATACCAACCAGGTTGCTGCGATGAATACGCTCAAAGCTCTCCGCAATGACGGCACCCACACCTAGCAATAACGGCCCCTTAGCAGCCCAGTCACGCGAACTACCGGAACCATACTCTTTGCCCGCGATAATGAGCAGCGGCACACCCTCTTTTTGATAGCGTTCCGAGGCTGCAAAAATCGTCGTCTGCTCACCATCTGGCAAGTGAACGGTGTAGTATCCTTCTTTATCTGGTGTGAGGTGGTTGTGCAAACGAATGTTGCCAAAGGTGCCACGCATCATCACTTCGTGATTGCCACGACGCGCCCCATAGGTGTTGAAGTCGCGCTTCTCAACGCCCTTCTCAATCAGGTAACGTCCGGCTGGGCTGGTAGCCGAAAAACTCCCCGCTGGTGAAATGTGGTCGGTCGTAATGGAGTCATCAAGCATTGCCAGCACGTGTGCGCCATGAATATCCTTCACAGGCTCTGGCTCATCTTTCATACCAGCGAAGAATGGTGGTTCCTGGATATAGGTTGAAGCAGCATCCCACGCGAACAATTCGCCAGAGGAGTTGGGCAGCGAACGCCAATGCTCATCGCCCTCAAACACCGAGGCATAGTTCTTGGAGAACACTTCGGACGTCACCGCCTTTGCCACCACCTGACTTACCTCCTCCTGCGTTGGCCAGAGATCACGCAAGTAGACGGGCTCGCCGTTAATATCCATCCCCACAGGCTCCTTGGTCAGATCGATATCGACGGTACCTGCCAGGGCGTAGGCTACCACCAGCGGCGGCGAAGCCAGGAAACTGGCCCGTACTTGCGGGTGTATACGTCCCTCGAAATTACGGTTCCCACTCAATACAGCCGCGACCACGAGATCGTTGTCCTGCACAGCCTCGGCAACCGGATCTAACAAGGGGCCGCTATTCCCAATACAATTATGGACCGCTACTGTGCCTGCCACGAAGGCATGTAGATCGTTCACCGCCAGGTCGAACACCGTTCGCCGACCAACTGGTCGGCGTTCCACCACCTGGAGTGCCAGGGTCGGCAGCGTGAGTGCATCCTTCTCAATGCAGTAGCGTTTCGCAGTCTCTGTATCTGCACGCGAATACAACGGCGCGAACCACGCACGTGCGCCGATCTTACTGAGCAGTTCGACAGGAGACGGAAAATCGCAAGCATCTCTATGTAGTGGCTGAAACTTACGTGCTGTCGGTTGTGGCAGTCGCGAGAAGCGATCGTGACCCTCCAGTAGTGCGTAGTGAGGAAAAACTACTGCCTCGCGCTCCATCAGCTCCACCGCCGCAATCTTGCGTACTCGCGAGAACGATAGCGCGTAGTCCGCCTGGTGCAACGCCTCCAAACGGTTTGACATCCAGAGGCGTTGTCGATGAATCTGGTCCACCGAACGCCAGTATACCGCCGCCGCGCTGGCTCGCAGGGCCTTGTCCATACAATAGCGAAATCCCACACGCTCCACGAACGAGAGGCCGTCTGGAAGCTCCAGGCGAACCTCCACGCGAGGGATACCGTCCTGTGCTGCCCGGTACGAGGAAGCTGCGCGGCGCGTTGAATACTCGTAGATGTTGGCACCGTCAGTCTCCACCCCACAGCGTGCCAGCAGACGGATCACGTCACCCATAACCTGCTTGAGTGCCTCCACATGCTCTGGTATAGTGCTTTGGGAATAGGCAGGAGGCTCAAGTGTTGCCTCTTCCTCGCTCTTGCCCCAACGGTGCAAAACAGGGGCATGACCGTCCGCCCCGAAGATCCCGCCCAGGAACTCGCGCACCACTGCACGAGGGCAGTTTTCATCCAACACGAAATTTGGGAGCGTTGGTGCCTGCTGAATACGCCGCCCAGTGCGCACGCCGGGCAACATGCTGATGGCGTCCGTGAACGGCTTTGGCAGTACAATAGTCCACTTCCTCTGGTCGTAGCGCGTTGCAGACGGACGAGAGCCGGTAAGCAACTCAACATCGTTGAGAACTGTCTCACGATCTATAGCCTGCCCAACGTGCATCCGGCCCTGTCCCAAGAGGCTGATTGAACCGTCGCCAAGCAGATGACCGAGCAGACGCGCAAACGCCAGTGTGCGCAGACGTTCATGTGCCGTATCCATCGTGAACGTCAGGTTGCCCATGTGCAGCGTGTAACCTGTTTCGTCGCTACCAGGCTCATCCAACGGTGCCTCCAAGCCAATCACAACGCGGTCCTGGCCCAGGACGAGCTCGTCAGCACGCACCCAGCGACCATCCGTGCAAAGTATCTCATGGTCAGGAGTGCAGATCAACGTGCGCCCATCTTGCAGGATGAGCGAGACGCACTCTCGCTCGCCCTGAACCATCATCTCGGCTTGTGTCGCTGTACCCAGCCTGCCGTCCGCAGTGGGAGCGAATAGCGCAGCTCCGCCAGCACTCGGCATCTGCTCGATGCGTCGTGTGGTGCCGTTGGCAAGCAGCACCGGAGTTCCCTCAGCGATACACGTAGTACAGCCATAACCAACCAGATGGAAGCGCAATGCCTCCAGGTATGACAACAACTCCGCGTTGTTAAGGTAATCAATCACGGCACGCGAACCAGGGGCCAAACTTGTTTTCACCGTTGGTTTGACGGAAAGACCGCGTTCGACAGCTTTCTTGGCTACTAACCCGGCAGCAATCATCACCGAAGGATTCGAGGTATTTGTACAACTGGTGATAGCGGCAATCGCCACAGAACCATCAGTGATGTGGGTCTGCGTACCAGCCATCTCCACGAGCACATCTTTGCCACGTGTCTTCTGTCCAGTACTATGACCGTTGGTGCGGCTCTCTCCTGATTTTTGCTCGCTATCCTCGCGTTGGGCCACCGGGTCTGGGTTAGGCTGTCCGCCCTCGCTGCCAAGCCGGATCAGTGCATTCTCCGTCACGTTATTCTCATAGACAGGCTTGAACCGATCGGCATAAGCCGCGCGGAATGCCTCTCCCAGGCTGTGCATGGGTACGCGATCCTGTGGACGACGCGGACCCGCCAAGCTTGATTCAACAGTGCTCAGATCAAGTTCAAGCCGATCGTCAAAAAGTGGTTCTGGCGCATCATCAGTGCGGAACAATCCTTGTGCCTTCGTATAGCGTTCCACGAGATCAACCAGTTTGGGATCGCGACCAGTAATACGCATATAGCGCAGAGTCTCAGCATCGACAGGAAAAAGGGTCGCCGTCGCGCCAAATTCAGGAGACATATTAGAAATGGTTGCGCGATCTGCCAACGACAACTGGCTCAGGCCAGGGCCAGAAAACTCGACAAACTTAGCCACCACGCCACGTTTACGCAACATCTGCGTCACGGTCAGCACCAGGTCTGTCGCCGTTGAACCCTCCGGTAATGCGCCGGTCAGGTGCATGCCAATCACCTCTGGATTGAGCAGGTAAAGCGGCTGTCCCAACAACACTGCCTCGGCCTCAATACCGCCAACGCCCCACCCTAACACGCCCAAACCATTAATCATCGTGGTATGCGAATCTGTGCCAACCAGCGTATCAGGATAAACAATAGTCTCGCCGTTCTCTTCTTTCAGCATAACAACGGAAGCGAGATACTCTAGGTTCACCTGGTGAACAATACCCGTGCCAGGAGGAACCACGCGGAAATTACTAAAGGCCTGCTGGCCCCAACGCAACAGCGCATAACGTTCACTATTGCGCTCGTATTCGCGCTCAACATTGCGATCAAAGGCCAGTGTTGAACCGAACAGATCAACCTGCACCGAGTGATCAATCACCAGATCAGCGGGTACCAGAGGATTGATCTTCTGCGGATTACCATGCATACGAGCAACCGCGGAACGCATAGCCGCTAGGTCAGCCACCGCTGGTACACCGGTAAAATCTTGTAGCAGCACACGCGCAGGGAGAAAGGGATATTCTGCATTCGCCTGAGAAGTCTGTCCTGGTGTCCAACGCGCCAGCGCAAGGACATCATCCGCAGAAACAAGATCGCCACCCGTGTGACGCAGCACATTCTCCAGGATGATTTTGATAGTGAAGGGGAGACGGTCAAGCCCCGGTACTCCCTGTTTCGCAAGAGCTTGTAGTTGGTAATACGTTACTTTACGCTCAGCGCCTTGCAACGTTGCACGGGCACCAAATATGTCTTCTTTGTGTGTAGTCATAATGCTTTTCCTTAGTACAGTCATATAATCTAGGAGGAAACAGATATCCAGCAGTGATACCCATCACCCGAGCCTAACCCACAAACAGAGTACACTCTATTATATGTGACCGTTAGCAAAAGGGGCAAGGAGACGAAGAAGTAGAGGAGCTGAAGCAATTTGAGCAAAGGAACAGTTCCTGTGGGATATCTTGCATTGAGGAATAAATGGTGTAGGCAGAACCTATCAATGAGTAACCTAGCCAATCACTCGTTTATTTATACGGTCGGGCGATCATCGCACGGAGAGACAAAGATGCTTCACCCCCGTATCCAGTTAGTGGTTGACAGGTTGATAGACTTGGTGCCCACAGTCCGGTCCCGGTTCCATTCCGCGAGCATATCAACCATCCACGTTTCGTGGCAAACTAGCTACGGCACAGGCTACCTATGAGTTCTGCCTATCCCTACTATGCGCCACCTGTGCCAGAACCGCAACGGCAATTATACCTAAAGTGCCTCATTCTTACCCAATTGCGGTACAGGTATATCAGTTATGGTTTTTTCTTTTGTGGGCAAGGGTAACGATAGACAAACGATGCAGCCGTGTCCAACCTGTGAGCTAATAGAGAGTCGCGACCCAATCAGCATACCTCGCTCACGCATTCCTAACAGCCCCAGGCCGCGTTGCGATTGATGATCTAGCACAATTTCCTGTTGGTCGGCGGCAAAACCTTGTCCATTGTCGCTAATGGTTACTTGTAGAAGTTGTGGACGATAACAAAGTTCAATAGTTGCTTGAGTAGCGTGCGAGTGCCGCCAAATATTCGACAGTGCTTCTTGCACAATGCGGAAAATAGCGATTTCAGCTTCTGACGCAGTTGGCACTGGTGTACCTATGCAGGTAAAGGTGCATGCTACACCTCGTGAAGCCGAGCTATCACCGAGCCATTCTATAGCAGCGCGCAAGCCCAAGTCATCTAATACCGATGGACGGAGATCTCGACACGCCCTACGCACGCCCTCCAGCGTCGAGTCGGCAAGATTTTGCAGATCAGCCAGCCAGCGCACATCTTTCTCAGGCAAATTTAATCTACCCATTGCCCGCTCTAAACCATTCAAACCCAGGGATAGCGCAATCAGAGCCTGCGCCGTATCATCATGCAACTCCCGTGCCAAACGACGTCGCTCTTCTTCCTGTACCTGTGTAATGAGCGAAGCATAATCATGCAGTTCGTCTCGACGGCGGCGAGTACTACTCAAATCTTGTAACGTATGCTGCAATTCGCCAGTGCGAATACTCAACTTCGCACTTATAAGTGCCAGGTAATAGATCGCAAAGAGTGGTACCAGAAAAAAGAGCCATGCTAGTTCTGCTGACGCATCATCAAATATATCCACCACTGGCAATAGTGGACCAACACTGAGCACCAGCAACTGAAAACGTAAAAAGGGCGAACTTAGATACTCATTCCACACAACGCGCAAGCCACGCCTATGTCCTTGTGCTATCACGGGAAACGAAATCAGAACAATCAAAAGTAGCATCACTCCAGCCGCCAAAATCGAGCCAAGAAACTCCTTCGTCTCCGCAATGTGGCTATTGGTCGGATTCAACACTATCTTGACGGTATGGGTTGGGCCAGCCACACTACCATAGATGGCAACCGAGATGAAAACCAGCAATGCGCTCGCAGCGAGTCGATAGCTGGCCTCCATCCAGGAGATATACCCTCGCAGTAACGTGTAGAACTGGAGGATGGCTTGCGTAATAATGGCAGTGAGAACTGCAGCATACAGACCAATGAGAACGCCAGCAGCTAGATAAACAGGGGCAGTTATGTCTATAAAGAATAGCGGTCGCCATGCCATCATAAAGCGATTTGGCTTCAACTGCGTTTCAGTATTGGTCAGTTCTTCTTTAAAAAGCTGTAGCAAGAAGAAGCGACCTAATAAGGCCAGAATTACCGAAAGTAACAGCAGAGTATAAATAGCACGCGGGCCATAAACGTTAGAGACAGGTTGATAATTGAGTAACGACCATATCAACATAGCTAAAGTTATTGCCAGCGACACGATCGCCACGATGAACTTAAACCGCGAGCTTGTATAGAACATTCTCCTGAGTCTATCGGGTCTATCGGTATTATTGGGTATCATAAGTGTCCTGCAATGAGATGATATCTTCACGCAAAGCAAGTAAAACTGCCTCGGTACGAGAGCCAACGTGCATCTTGGCAAAGATATTCGCCAAATGGCTATGCACAGTGCGAATACTGAGTTTCAAGCGACGAGCGATCTCCTTATTGGGCAAACCGCGTGCCGCCAGCCGCAACACGTCTAGTTCACGATCACTCAACAGATCAGTCGTGCGTGGTGTTGAATGTTCTTGCGCAGTAAGCCGACGCATCATCTTCTCAGCCAGCACCGGCTGCAAAATAGATTCACCACGTGAAACCATCCGAATGGCATTGATCAGTTCCTGCCCATGCACATTTTTTAGTAAAAAGCCCGCTGCCCCTGCCTCTAACAAAGCTATCAGATATGGTTCATCGTCATAAGCAGAAAGTACCAATACCGCCGTTTCGGGACAGTGCGCTTTAATTTGGCGTGTGGCCTCGATGCCCCCCATTCCTGGCATAGCGATATCCATGATAGCAATCGCGGGATGCATTCGTTGTGCCGCCTGCACCGCCTCTTCCCCACTAGCCGCCTCCGCCACTACCTCAACATCCCCTTCAGCCTCCAAAAGGCGACGCGTACCTTCACGTACCAAAGCATGGTCGTCCGCCAAGAGCACACGAATGACCTGTGCCTGACCTTCGCTATCGCTATCTTCCACTATCGTATTTTCTGCCACAATCTTATTCATACTTCCTTACTCCATCTGGTGAGTACTGTCTTGCACGTATCCATTGCGCTTCGCTTGCTCGTCTCTTGTTACGGATACTTGGCTTTGACCAATTTTATCCAATATAGTATAAGCTATCTAACCTCCATTTGATACAGCAATCTTGCTTACATTGCTATTATGACAGGCATTTTCTGCTATGGCAAGGCAGGAAAAAAGAAGAGATTAGCACAAATATGATACAAATACAATCATGTATGGTATCATACAGAAAATATAGACAAATTCAGGATTGACAAAACCGCTTGCTTTTCGCTAAAGTAATGGAGAAAGCAAAAATACTAGCATTTTGCATATATCAGTTGACTTATCAACCATTCGCGAAACTGAAGAACATTGGGGAGAAAGGGAAAGATGACGACGATGGGGATGTTGTGTTTAGATACCGAAGGTTGTAATTTTCAGAATAGAGATAAAGCTCGTTTTTGCGCACAATGTGGCATTCCACTACAAGGTACGTTGCTGCAAGGTCGTTACGAAATACTGTCACTCACGAGCAAAGACCGGACTACTGTCACATTCAATGCGCACGATCGTCACGAAGATCGTTCTGTTACGATTCGAGCTCTTCATCCGACACTGGCTAGTGCAGCAGAGCAAGAAAGCTTTTTACAGGATGCCGATATGGCGGTCTTGCTCTCTCGACACATGCAGGAACCGGGCAGTATTCACGTTACAGACTTTGGACAAGATGGGCCCATTGCTTTTCTCGTGAAATCAGAATTTTCAGCACAAGTGCTGCTTCCTGATCTTCGTCCCTCTAAAGAACCCATCACCGCCCATGTAGGCGGTGATGGGTTCTTTACAGCACCTCCATCAGCCGTGGCATCGGTCCTGAACGACCTGCCAGATGAAGAAGATATGGCCACACAGTTGCGACCAGCCATTCCTAAAGGGAGCAGCGAGCCCACCAGCCAACCACGCATCACTGGACAGAGTCACCCACTTCCCGCGTATAACTGGTTAGATGAGGGCAATCGTCTCTATGAAGCGGAACGCTATCCCGATGCTCTGGTTGCCTACGAAGCTGCTACCGTACAGAACATCGTCTCGGTCGAGGCATGGAGCGGCAAGGGTGCTACCCTGCTGCATCTGAATCGCCCCGAGGAAGCTCTTCTGGCCTATGATCATGCCCTTTCACTCTATCCTAATGACCCAGATATCTGGAACTCACGCGCAAACGTGTTGCATGAACTTCGCCGCTTTGATGAAGAAATGTACTGCTATGATCAAGCTATAGTCCATGACCCTAACTATGTCTTCGCCTGGAGTGGGCGTGGTATGACCCTCGCTGAGCAGGGGCGCACTGAAGAAGCCTTGCTTGCGTTCGACCGAGCTTTGCTCCTCGACCCCCACCAGGTCGTTATCTGGCAAGCCATGAGCGATACCCTCTACAGTGTGCAACGCTATGACGAAGCTCTCATCGCTATTGATCGTGCCCTCGACCTTGATACCAACAATGCCGCACTGTGGGATACCAAGGGAAACATCCTCCGCCGTACGAAGCAGGCAGCAGCAGCTCTCCCACTCCATAACCAGGCCACGCTCCTCGACCCCAATAATCCCATGGTTTGGTTTGATAAAGCCAACGACTTACGCGACATGAGACGCTTTGCCGAAGCATTGGGCGACTACGACCATGCTCTTTCACTTGACCCGACACTAGCGGGCGCATGGTATAATCGAGGAAACGTACTGGCTGCGTTACGCATGTCTGAGGATGCCTTGGAATCTTATGATCACGCACTTGACTACGATGGAGGATTGATTTCCGCGTGGTATAACAAAGGTAGTTTGCTCCACGAATTAGGACGCCATGAAGAAGCTCTACTGGCGTTTGATCGAGCACTAGCAGTCGATGTACATTATATCGCGGCCTGGAACAATAAAGGGCTGGCGCTCTTCGTTCTTGGACGTCTTGTTGAGGCATTAGCTGCCCTGGATCAAGCCACCTCTTTCGCTCCTGACGAGCCAGATGCCTGGTTTAATAAAGCTGTAGTGCTAGAAAAGCTGGGAAGAAGGCAGGAGGCTCAATCTTGCCAGGAATGGGCGCGAACATTAGAGCAACAAGCAGGGAATGTAAGGGTTTAATGGATACTATTGGTCTCATCTCTCCGACCACACAAGCCTTTGGTGATTATGTGAGCGCAGAGTATATGTATTGGTTCTTCGCAACACTAAAGGAGGGCAAAACACATTGAAACGCTGCGCCGATCAGGTTGACTGCGGCTATGAGAATCGGGACAGCGATCTATTTTGTCGGGCATGTGCGCTACCTTTATTGAACACAGCACTGGCTGGTCGCTATACAATTCAGGCATTGATTAGCAAAGGCGGCTATGCCGCCGTTTTCCATGGCATTGATCAGAATCTTTCTCGCCGTATCGCTATCAAAGTATTACTTCCAAGCAAAACGACGCCGAGTGAACGTGAGCATTTTTTGCGCGAGGCTCGTATCGCAGCTACACTCGATCATCCCAATATTGTCCCCGTGCTCGATTATGGCAAGGATGGTCCCAATGTCTTTCTGGTGATGCCGCTTTATACTGCTGGCTCTTTACGCACCCGTCTCGCTAAAGCAGGTGGGCCTCTACCCGCCAACGAAACGATGAATAACTTTCACCAACTTGCCATTGCCCTACAATACGCCCATACTCGACCACGTCCAGTAATCCACCGCGATATTAAGCCTGAAAATATCCTCCTTCACCCCGAGGATTACCGTCTGGTGATTACTGATTTCGGCATTGCTCGCTCCCTAGAACCAGGCGCACGCGTCGGCAAAACCATCACCGTCCGTGGCACCATCGGCTACATGGCACCCGAACAGACCACTGGCATCGTCGATCCACGCAGCGATCAGTACGGCTCCGCTGTCGTCTTGTACGAGATGTTAACCGGCTATCACCCGCTCGACCCACAAGGAAGCATTGTCCCACCTCCTTCAACATTAAATGTAGAGCTACCCGCTGCCCTAGACGCTGTCGTTTTACGTGGCCTGGCTAGCCATCCCGAAGAACGTTTCGCCGATATGCTGGAATTTATGCAAGCTTTCGATCTGGCTTGCCGCCCAGGTACACAGGGGCCCAAATCGCGCATCCCCTCCACCCATATGGAGACCACCAGTGGAAACCTTCCTGCACGGCGCGAGATATCTAATCCTGCTCTCCCAGCCATGCCAGTCACAGGGAAAAATGATGCAATCGGTCGGCAACAGTATATCAAGACCCCGCCTAATACTTCTAGCGTTCGGGATAAATGCCTGGAAGGGGATGAACTGCGTAAGCAGCAACGCTACTCTCAAGCACTACAAGCTTACGAAGAGGCTTTGCGCATGGACCCGCGCAATTTCTACGCCTGGAATGGTAAGGGTACTACCCTCTACAACCAAGGCAACTACAAAAAAGCCCTCGATGCCTATCAACGGGCCACTGAAATCGATCCGGGCAATGCCATCGTCTGGGTCAGTGCCGGCTTGGTTCTCAATCGTCTACAGCGCTATCAGCAGGCACTCGTCCATTTTGAGCGGGCGTTGGCACTTGACCATCAATATGTTGCCGCCTGGAATGGCAAAGCCGATGCACAGTTGGATATGAATATGCCCGAAGAAGCCCTGGCCTCCTACGAACAGGCTCTCATCTACGATCAGCATAGTTTCCAATCCTGGAATGGGCTGGGCAATGCCCGCTCTTGCCTACACAATTTCCAGGGGGCCGTCGATGCTTACACCCACGCACTGCTCGTAAACCCGCACAGTGCCGTCGCCTGGTGTAACAAAGCGGAGGCACTGATACGCCTGGGACATAATCGGGCAGCACTCGACGCGCTCAGCGAAGCCACCGAGATGGATCGCAGTTATGCCCGCGCATGGGCACTGAAAGCGGATGTATACGAAGCATTGGGTAATCCCCAGGAGGCTCAGAAAGCTCGCCGCCGCGCTAAACCATGGGGCCTCATGAATTAAGTGACCATGCACTGCACCCAACAACCTACGAGGCAATACCCCGCCGCATAGAAAGTACCCCAAGAGCTACAGCTACCAGCGCTGAGAGAGCTAGGATTATCGTATCCAACCCAAACCTATCTGACGAACTATAAAATATCGCCATTTCTAGCGCATGTCTCCCATAGGTCAGTGGTACAAAAGCCGCGAGATTTTGCAACCAATTCGGCTCAAATGAAAGTACTCCGATTCCGCCCGCGAGGAAGAAAAGGTAGAGCGCGACATTGATCGAAATCCCAATCACCACCTGTATCCGCTGTAATGCCGCACCAATGGCAACACCCAACCCTGAACTAAAGAGCGCAATCAGCGCCATTGTGAGCAAGGCTGTTAACCAATATATCCCCACTGGGCGCGTCCAACCAAACGCGTACCCCAACAGCAGTACTATCATACCCAGGCAAAAAGTTATGACAAAGCTCGCTAACACCTTCCCCGCGATAATCGCTCCTCGTGCGGCAGGCGATAATAATAGCTCCTTGACAGTACGGCTCTCCCATTCACGAGCGGTAGCAAGGCTCCCATTGATCAGTCCACTAATAGTGAGCAGCAGCACAAGCGTAGGAATAACACCGTACTCGAACAGTTCCACATCGCGTGAACGCAGATTCTGCTCGTTCATCGTAATCTTTATCGGGCTGCCACTTCCCTGGGCCTGATAATACTGTGTGATGACATCGGGCACCGAACGTCGTATATCATTGGTAAAGTCGAGATTGAGATTGTTCACCGTGACATCAATCGGCACGCGCTCATGAGCATTAACATGCTGAGTAAAACCAGCCGGAATAGTAATAATCGCCGCCACATCGATGTCGTCGAGCATCTTTTTTGCCTGCCCTGGCGTCGTATCAGTCACGCGAAAAACATCAGCATTGTGAAAAATCTGTACCATCTGTATCCCTTTGGCTCCTGTATCCAAGTTGACCAAGGCCACAGGACTACGCCCAACGGCAGCAGCACCCAAAGCACCAACCAGTAAGAAACTGAGGGAGGGTAATATCGTCGCCGCTATATTGGTAGGTTGACGCAACCAGACACGAATATCTTTCCGCAAGATCACCCATATAGCCCGAAAAAATGAAGTAACCATCTCTATTCTCCACTACTCCATCTGAGAAACTAAAAGGAAAGTATGCCTACAAAACCATCGCCAAGATTGTCCTGTAGGCGCATTATTCTAATTTGGACACGTTAATGTGCTACAGTATTACGCCGTAGTACTACCGATGTAATGATGATGAGCGCGATAGCATACCCAACAAGGATTAAGACATTCGCACTGACCCCATAGGTGTTCAGAATAAATCCATGGAAAGCATGTTGTTGCAACACGATGGCGTAGTAAATGGGAAACAACTGCGCGATAAACTGTATCGCTGGTGTGTTAAAGGATAGTGGTCCAAACGCCCCACTTAAAAAAAACAACGGAATGGAGGTGCCAAAAGCCAATGCAGCCACAGGCTGACGTTGCTTGATCAGTGTTCCCAACAACGTCCCCCAGGCAATGAAGATCACCAGGCAGAGCAAGGTAAAACCAATCACTTCGCCCCAACTCACCGGCCACACACCAATGATAAAGATAAGCACAGCCAGCACGACTACGACCGCCGCCAGGCTCATCACGAAGGCTCCAAGCATTTTCCCCACAATGATCGCCCAACGACTGGCAGGCGAAAGCAACAATTCTTTGATCGTCTCATTCTCATATTCGCGTGCCGACGCCGTTCCCGACTGAAAAATTCCCGCCAGCACCAACCCCACCACTAGAATGGAGACTGTCAGATACGGAATATAGTCGGTATCCTGTGCATGGAGATCAATTTCGTGCGGCGTAATGGATACCAGATTAGGAAAAGCCTTAGCATAGAAACTGGTAATCGAAAACGGCACCGCTCGCCGAATATCGTTGGTAAAATCGGTATTCAAGTTGTTGATTTGCACCCCAACCTGTACCGGCTGATTGCCCTGAATGCTCGCATCAAAATTCGACGGAATAGTCACCACCGCAACAATTCTACCTGTCTGAAGCAGGTTTTCCGCGTCGCTCGCACTTGCTTGTTGCAAGCGAAATGAATGTGCATGGCTCATCGCCGTATAGAACTGTTGCGCATAGGGGCCGTTGTCCTGCATAACCACAGCAGTCGGAGCCAGGCCACCCGACAACACAAACAAGCTTAGCAGGATTAGAATATTTACCGGCACAAAGACACTGATGATAGTAAATACACGCTCGGTCAAAGCACTTTTGATATCTTTTTTCATACATGCCCAGATGATACGTATATCGTAGAGCAGCCCTGTATTCATCATCTCTATGCTCCCTAATCTCGTAAAGCGGTTCCGGTCAAACGCAGGAAGATCTCGTCAAGGTTTGGCTCACGCACGGCGATATCGCGAATTTCGCCCTCCTGCGAAATAATATTGATGATCTGTGGTGCCGTATTGTGAATACCTTGCGTGGTAATCTTGAGATGCGTCCCCTCCTGCACGACCTCTTTAACACCCGGCAGTGCCCGTATCTCATCGGCAGCTTTACTTGGCTGCGCCGTCTCCAGCTCCATAACGCTACCGCCATAGGTTTGCTTCAAGTGCTCCGGCGTATCGACGGCAACCAGTTTCCCATGGTCAATAATAGCGATACGTTCACACAATGCCTGTGCCTCCTCCAGGTAGTTAGTCGTAATCAGCACCGTCTTACCCTGGTCGCGTAGCGCGAGGATATAGTCCCAGATGACGCGCCGTGCCTGCACATCCACCCCCAGTGTCGGTTCATCCAGATAGATCAGTTGCGGATCATGCAGCAGCGCACGCGCCAATGCTAAACGCCGTTTCATTCCACCCGAAAATGTACTGACCCGCGAATCCTTACGATCTAACAATTGCACCAATTCCAGGAGCTTTGTAATACGCTCTTTCTTCTCCCGCCGTGGAATACCAAAGAGATCGGCATGGAAATCCATGTTCGCCCAGGCCGTCAGTTCTTCGTAAAGAGCCGTCTCCTGTGGCACCGACCCCAGTATTTGCCGCACCTGCCGTGCATTCTTGCGCACATCATGACCCAACACGCGTACTTCCCCGCTCGTCGGCACGCTCAATCCGCTAATCATATTGATCGTCGTCGTTTTTCCAGAGCCATTCGGCCCCAATAAACCGAAAATCTCGCCCCGCTGCACCGTCAACGTGAGATGATCGACCGCCTGAAACTTCCCAAACGACTTACTCAGATCAGTTATCTCTATCGCAGGAACCAGGGTTTGATCCGCTTGCATCGTTACCGCTGCCTGTGTAATCTCTTTACTCATAGCTTCCCTTCCTTGCTTCAAGTACGATGTTCTATGGATTCTCTTTACGAAGAAAGATTGATATGGTGTTCTAGCCAATTATCATTGAGCAGCTACGAAAAGGAGAGCTACTCAAAGTCCTCGTCGAGCCGATGCAAGCGTTCCTGGTAGCGTGAGCGCAATGCCGTGGACATAGCGTTGCCAGAGCCACCACGACGGAGCAGCGTAATCTCTGCCATGATACCGAGGGCAATCTCTTCAGGAGTGCTCCCACCCAGGTCTAACCCAATAGGGGCCTGAACTCGCAGTAGTTTTTCAGCAGGAATGCCTTCCTCGTGCAGCAATTTGAAGACAGCCCACACACGCCGCTGACTCCCGATCATCCCGATATAGGCCGCAGGCGAATCGAGAATAGCCCTCAACCCTTGTACATCATGGGCATGGGCGCGTGTTACCAGCACAATATGTGTTCGCGGCGTAATGGGGTAATTTTTGAGGGTGGCCTCGATATCACCAACCAGTAATCGCTGCGCACCGGGAAAGCGTTCGCGCGTGGCAAATGAAGCACGGTCGTCCGTCACACTCACCGAGAAATTCATCAAGTGCGCAATCGCCGCTAGAGGAGCCGCGATATGACCAGCACCCGCGATAAGCAGGACTGGACGTGGTGTAAACGGCTCCACAAATAGCTCCGCCCAGTCGTTTTCTGGGCCAAGTATTTTTTCAATGTGCGGCTTACCGGCAAGAATGGCTTGCTGTGCTGCCTCTTGTATCCGCACGTTTAGTTCTGTTGGTACAACGGGAAGCATCAATGCGCCCAACGTTCTCGTATCTTCATGTACCAACATCTGCTGCCCAATATGCTGTCGCCACGCGCCGCCCGCCGCGACCAAGGTAATCATGACAATTGCCTGTTCACCTTCCAGTGCTTCGGAAATGGCATGTGCATACTCGCGCATATCCGGCTGGTCAGGTTGCTGCATCGTGTGCCATGGCTGTACAAAAACATCAAAGACACCACCGCATACACCCTGACTCTCCATAGCAATCTCTTCAGTTAAATCAACCTGTACGGTAACTGGGCGTTGCGTATCAATCACATTCAAGGCACTGCGCCATACCTCAGCCTCGCCACAACCACCACCCACCGTGCCGCTAATACGACCACCGCGTTGCACCAGCATTTTCGCCCCCACCTCACGCGGCACCGACCCCTTGCGCCGTACAATCGTTGCCATCGCCACGGTCTCTCCGCGTTCCAGGTCTTCACTCAGCTCTCGAAAAAATTCTCGCACAATCTCTGTTCCCTATGAATAAAGCCAAACCAATTTCTGTTTCTACCTGTTTATTGTATACTATCAACTTTTCCCAGTGAACGATAGGTTTTCCTCTAAGTGGGAAGGATACGCCACATAGATGCTGCTCAATGCCCCTCTTCACTTGACGGTAGATCAATAATTGTTGGCCCAGCATTTACAGCATCTTCAAAAGCCTCAGTTGTAGGTTGTAGTGTTGTGATATCAATACGCTTAACCCGCTCCTCGGGATGTAGAGGCTGATCGAATATGCGTGTTACCGTTTCATAGAGGGTGGGTAACAGGTTGGCTTGCACACGAAATTTTGTTCCATGATTATGCCCTCCTCGCCCATGTCCTGTCCGAGCATCAAAATCCACTTTTAGTAAACCACTTCGTAACATTCCAAGGAATTTCTCGAAACTAAATGTCTGAAGCATAAGGATACCGTTATATTGAAAATACTCAGCCCCATCTTGTGTCTTCGCGTCCGCCAAAATGTAGAATGTGTTTTTGAGCTTTGTCCCTGCTTTATACTCCAAATCATCAAAACCCCAATAAGGTTGAGGAGCTAGCTCACTTAATCCAATACGATCCTCCACACTTTGAAGCCAGACACTGTGTCTTTCTCCAACGGCTCTTGCATCAAACGAGATCAGCACTTTTCTTTCGACATCATCTACTACGACCCTAAAGCCACGGTCACTGACAACCTGTGTTGAAATGGTTTGCCGAAAACTCCATTCGTTGGGATGGTTTTCAAGAGGCCACCATACTTTGGCAGTAAAAGATTTGTAATCAGTCCCATTGCTCTGGGCGATGGATCCATATGAAATAGCGTTACAAGCGACGCTGTTTGTCTGCGCTGACCTTTAAGTTCCCATTCTGCGGCATTTGGTAAAGGCAAATTATTCTCTGTTATGTCCAGCAAGCCTTCGAGAGTGTTTCCTACTGCTCCATCATTTCCTGGTCGTCGACAGCTTGGAACCCAGCCTTGCTTACAGATTGCCATTAATTCTGCTTTTAGACTATCTTTGGTAAATTCTTTCACTCTAACATTACTTTCTCGTCGTAGTGTTTTTCAACAGGTGATTTCAGGTTAAGTCAGTTGAAATAAAAAGTCAAGCAAGCCCCAGCTATATTAGCTAATTCCGGCTTATACTCGGTATATCTTTATGAAACTACATTTTCCGGCAATAAGTAAGTATTGTTAGCCATTGCCTTGACGTAAACCGGTCTCCGGGTTATTATGCAATCTATATCTTCTTGTTGATTGACTTAATCATCGTAGATGATGCGTATATGGAAACGGGGTGCAAAGGTGACAGATAATTCGGCTCATCAAACGGATATCGTTGTTGATGAAAATCTCGATACAATTGAGGTCGATAGCGAGATCGTTATTTCCAAGAAACTGGACATTTCGCACGTCCGTAGCTGTACTTGTCCACCAACTCATATAAATTGCTTGACTCCCAAGGAATGGATAAAATGCCAATTAGGCGTATGGCAGTTTAATTATGAAAGCCGCGACATTCGGGATAAGGCAAAACACCCCGCTACGTTTCCTATTTCCTTGGCACGCAGGTGCATTGAGCTTTTTTCTCATCAGGGAGAGTTGGTTCTAGATCCATTTATGGGAAGCGGAACTACCCTTGTGGCAGCAAGCGACGTCAATAGAAATGCCATTGGATTTGATATTCATCCTGATTATATTTCCTTGGCTCAAGACCGCTTGACTCAAGATAATCTTTTCTTTGAAAGCAAACAAATTCCCGTTTTAGAGGACGCTCGGCATATTGCGCAGTATCTTACCGAGGGAAGCATTAGCTGCATTGTCACTTCACCTCCATATGCTAACTTACTCAACAGAAAGCGACTGAACAAAAGTCGCCGTGGCAATGACCGCAAGAATGACCAGTACTTGAAAGTTGAGCAATATAGTCAGCGTTCAGAAGACCTTGGCACACTTGACCTGGACGAATATTCAAAAGCTATGGCAGAAATATTCAGTGGATTATTACCTTTATTAAAGGAAAAGGGCCATTGCGTCATTAATGTTCCTGATATGTGGTGGGAAAATCAACGTATTACTATTCACGTTGCGGTAATTGAGGCACTTCGTTCTGTGGGTTATGAGCTACGAAATACTATCATTTGGGATCGTATGAACATCGTTAACAACGTTGGTATCTTTGGTTGGCCTAGCAACTATATTACGATGGGTACTACCTTTGAGTACTTGCTAGATTTCTGGCGACCACCACTAGTTAGTCATGATGCTCAAAAAGGTAAGGTTACAATCAATGGGTCCAGTACAGATGCAGTAAAGAGTACAATCAGCAATGGCAGCACTTCTCTGCCTTCTAAAGCATCGCCCCGTGGCGGCAAATTTCCCCACGAGCTAGAAGAATTACTGAGCCAGTACTCAGATGATAAATAGACTTGCGATAGATATTATGCAACATTACATCACACCTGAAACGAATTTGAAAGATATTCGCTCAGCCACCGATGCCAACATCTCGTCTGATGGCACACGGGCCGTTTTTGTCGTCAATGAATGGGTACCTGATAAACCTAAACAACGGAGTCGTATCTGGCTGGTAGACACTGCCGGAGGCGATCCTCGACCATTGACCAGCGGCCCACGCACCGATACCTGTCCGCGCTGGTCACCGGATGGTCAGCAAGTCGCCTTTATCGCCAGAGGTGATGGAGAGAAAGACAAAGCCCAATTGCACCTCATTGCCGCGAATGGTGGTGCAGCAAAACAGCTTTGCACGATGCCCAATGGCGTCAGTGATCTATCGTGGTCACCAAGTGGTGATCGCATCGCCTTTCTCTCGCTAGAAGGGAATGAACCAGCCAGCGACCCCAAAGTCTTCCAGCCCGGCTCCGGTCGCCACCGACGCTTGTGGACAGTGCGCGTCGATAGCGATACGCCCGAACCCGTCACATCTGATGGTCAGAGCATCTGGCAGTACGCCTGGTCGCCTGATGGCAAAGAATTTGCCGTGTACTATGCCACTGGCCCCGACGAGACCGATTGGTATCGCGGGCAAATCGGTCTCGTGTCCGCTCGCGGCGGGGCAATTCGCCAGTTGACACAGCTCACGCGCCAGGCGTGTGCCCTCACATGGTCGCCCGATGGCACACGCCTGGGCTATATCTCTGGTGAATGGAGTGACCCCGATCGCGGTGGCGGCGATATCTACGTTCTCTCCCTGCAAGATGGCACAACGCGCAACCTCACACCAGACATCAAGTGCAGCCCCACATGGTGCCGCTGGTTCCCTGATGGGCGCAAACTGCTCTATGTCGCCTGGGATGGGGTGTCCAACCAACTCGGTATCGTCGATGAGGCCAATGGCAAGATCACGGCCCTCTTCCATGATTTTATGATTGGCGAACGCTTCTGGCCGCATCTCTCTACCACGCCCGATCTACAGCACTGTGTCTTCACGCACTCGGACAAGTATCCGCCCGATGTCTGGTATGGCACCATCGCTATCGAAGGAGACGTACTTTCCAGCACGGGCAGAAATCGCCTCACTTATCTCAATCCATTACATGAAGATACCCTTGTGTTGGCACCTACTGAGCACATTCGCTACGAAAGCACTGATGGCTGGCAGATTGATGCACTATTGTCGTTGCCACTAACACACAAAAATGCTACCCCTCCACCCTTAATTGTGAATGTCCACGGTGGGCCGTCAGCCTGCTGGCTCGACGATTGGGATTTCTACCGCACCCAGTTGCTTGCCACCGCGGGCTATGCCGTGCTACGCGCCAACCTGCGTGGCAGCATGGGACGTGGTGTTGCCTTTGCCGATGCTGTCCTGGGTGATATGGGAGGCAAAGACTTCCAGGATATCCTTAATGGCGTCGACTACCTCGTTCAGCAGGGGTTGGTCGATGGAGAACGCGTCGGTATCATGGGATGGAGCTACGGCGGCTTTATGTCGGCCTGGGCAGTCACCCAGACAACGCGCTTCAAAGCAGCCATCATGGGTGCTGGCGTGTGTGACTTCCACAGCTTCCACGCCCAATCCAATATCCCCGACTGGGATATGCGCTCCTTGAGCAACGAGTTCATCACCCCGGCACAGCACCCTGAAATATATCGCGCACGTTCCGCCATCACCTATGTCCAGCGCGTCACCACGCCCACCTTAATCGTTCACGGCGAAAGCGATCCCTGCGTCCCGGTGAACCAGGCTTACGAGTTTTACCGCGCTCTCTGCGAAAACAACGTGCCAACTGAACTGGTTGTCTATCCCCGCGAGGGTCACGGCCTTAGCGAGCACGACCACCTGCACGATTACCAACAACGCATACTCAAATGGTTTGAAAAATATATCTGAGAAAAATGCTTTGGGAAGGGACACGCTTATTCAATCGCGTACCGTATAAAGCCCGTACTACTTTCGCCAGGACGAAGCTCCAAAAGATGGGCTATTTTTCCAAAACCGCGCCGAGACAGATTGATGGCATCAGTTGAACACGTCTGGTTCTCAAGGCAAAAGAACGAGCCATTCGCTTCAGGAGGCGTACAGATGACTAGGTGCGTAAAATCCTCGGAGGCACTGATACGTAGTCGCAGTGTCTGTTTCTTATATTCGATGATGGCACTCTCGTTTTTATGTAGCCCTGTATAGACGTGATCCAGCTTGAGGTTGGCAATCGCTACTGGCTGTCGCAAGTCAAACATAGCGTACATGACACTACTTACGTCAAGCAGCCGACTTGTTGGCAGAAGCTCATCGTCTGCTTCCATAACATAATCAGCGGGAATACTGACGAGGGTGTTGTCACTGCCTGAGAGCGAGGAAAAATACGGGTGCATGGCAAAGCCAAATGGCATCTGCGTCGCACCATTATTTTGCACACGGTAGGTAACGGTGATAGCGGTATTCATCAGCTTAAAGGTTAACGAAAGACGACTTGCAAAAGGATATCCCTGGTAGAAGGGACTCTCGTGAGTGATATCAACATAGGTGGTAACGCTCACAGCATCGTGCTCGATAATAGGTTGATCGTAGTGCCATTGCCGATCAAAAACGAGGCCATGGATTAAAACCTCATTCCCGCTTGGACGCTTTACTGTTTCAAGCGAATAGCCTTGGCCTTGGTACACATACCTTTTGTCCCTTACCCTGTTGGGCAATGGCCAGAGCACAAAATTCCCTGTAAAAGCCCTGCTCTTGAGCAAATCCTGATCGCAGTAGATGATATCGTGTGTTCCAACGCGCAGGCGGAACATGTTACTGCCCAGGTCGGGGGCAATACCGACGGTGATACTGCGCGCCGGATTTGCTCTATCCTCAAAGAAAAGCGCAATAACCTTTGTATCTAGTGTGGGATCCAAACCGATCTGAGCGGTAAACGGGCTATCGTTTGCTTCGTAATGCTCTGTTGCTGAAGCCATACATCTCTGCACACTTTCTCTGAACTCAATGCCTGTACACTTTCCAGTAGCGAGCCTACCTGCATCACACGGAGCAACGACTTCGTTCGCACAGGAGACCGCTTACTGGAAAGCGTACAAGCTCTGTTATCTCACCCCTAAAATGATCTCGATAGTTAATTGGTCGAGGCGTTCGTAGCGATAGCCGCGCTGGGCGAGCTTCTCGACATCGAACGTCGCCGCTTGCAGTTTCTGCGCCGTTTCGGCACTGTAGCCGCTGAGCAGGCCACCATAGCTCTGATCTCCACCGTTGAGTTCCGCTAAGATGGCTTGTATCTCCGCGTCCGCATTGAAACGCTTGATTTTGGCCTTGAGCATGTTATGCGTGCGCATACAGCCCAGCGCAAAATCCCACACACCCTGCTCATCCTCCGTGCGGTAGGCATGGGCATCGAAGTTACGCGGCCCCGTGTACCCCTGCTCCTCAAGCAGCTTCACCAGGAAGAACATCGACTTGATACTTTCGCTGCCAAAGCGCAAATCCTGATCGAAGCGCGGCCCCTTCTGATCGTTAAGGTCAATATTGAAAAGCTTGCCCACTTCCAGTGCCTGGGCTACCCCATGAACAAAATTCAATCCAGCCATGTGTTCATGAGCGACCTCTGGATTGAGACCAACCAGCTCAGGATGATCGAGCGTATAGATAAAGGCCAGCATATGCCCGATGGTGGGCAGATAGGTATCGGAGCGTGGCTCATTCGGCTTTGGCTCCAGCGCGAAACGCAGATGGTAGCCCTTCTCGATCACATACTGACAGAGGAAATTGATGGCGTCGCGCATACGCTTGACCGCTACAACCGGGTCTTTGCTGGCTTCGGTATCAACACCCTCGCGACCACCCCAGAAAACATAGGTGCTCGCCCCTAGCTCTGCCCCTAAATCGATAGCAGACATCGTTTTTTGCAAGGCGAAGGCACGCACGGCAGGATCAACCGAGGTAAAAGCCCCATCCTTAAAAATGGGGTGAAAGAACAAGTTCGTTGTCGCCATCGGCACGACCATACCGTAGTCTGCCAGTGCCTGCTTGAACTCTTTGACGATGCGCTCTCGCTCAGCCGAGGAGGCTCCAAAGGGCACCAGATCATTGTCATGCAGGCTCATACCGTACGCGCCTAACGCTGAGAGCCTCTGCACGCTCCGCACGGGAGGGAGTTCAGGGCGCACGAAATCTCCGAAGGGATCGCGTCCACGATTGCCCACCGTCCAGAGACCAAACGTAAACATATCCTCTTTCTTGGGAGCGTACTCGTCGCTACTCCCCTCCTGTGCTACTTTCTGTGGTAGAGATGTTGTCATTCGTTGCTCCTCCTCGAACGTGGTTCCAAATTGAACTCGGTAACTACTCATCATTCATAATAGTCGTTGGTAAAAAACGACCGAAAGCCAATCCGAGCCTATTTGATTATACAACTCTTCAGGTGTTTAATTCTGCATCCCCAACAAATTCCCACTTTCATACCTGCGCAGGCCCAGATGGAACACAGCCAAGGCCACCAGCACAATGAGCAGCGTGAAACCAACCATACCCCCGAACAGAGGCCAGGCAAACTGGTGCAACAACTGCAACGGCACAAACGAGATGAAGCCCGCTGGCACCACAGTAAAGAGCAACAATCGCACTACACCACTAAAAATGTTCATCGGATACGTGCTGAATGTCACCAGCGAACCTAATAGCTGCTGTGCCAAACCCTCTGTATTGCCCAAGAAAAAAGCCAGCGAACCGAAAATCACCAGGAACGAGGCAAAAATGAACCCACTCATACACCCCAGTAGAAGAAA
>JBBQXY010000091.1:0-22965 GCA_038209195.1 Ktedonobacterales bacterium
GCTCGCCTCGCGGCCAAAGTCGCCTTACATAACTTTTGTCTCTGGTTCAATCAACAACTTGATAGGCCTCTTTTGGCTTTTGCTACCTTGCTAAACTGGTAGGGCTTTCGGGCTTGTTAATTCACACCAAACGTTTAAGTCGGCAGGGTCGTAAAGAAGAATACATTTTGCTACTTTTCCATCGCGTCCGGCCCTCCCCATCTCTTGGTAATAATTAATAGGAGACGCTGGCAAATGATAATGAATTACAAAGCGTACATCTCGTTTGTCTATGCCCATGCCTAATGCATTCGTTGAGCATACTACTTGGTAGTGGTTTGCCATGAAGTTCTGCTCTACATCTTGGCGTATTGTATCTTCTAAACCGGCATGATAATATGCCGCATTGATACCTAGCTGAATCAGAAATGTCGCAACCATTTCCGCACTACTTTGTGTTGCCGTATAGATGATGCCTTTATCAGACCATTGTGGCAGTATTTCCCCTAAGTAACCAAGTTTTTCTCGGTCTCCTTGTAATGCTACTACATTGAGTTGTAGATTTGGACGTTGCATTGTTCCACGAATGACTTGTGTTGTTGAACCTATTTGTTGCAGGATATCTTCTTCGACACGTTTGTTGGCGGTCGCGGTTAAAGCCAGCACAGGTATATTGTCGGGGAGTGCGCTTAGAAGGCGGACGATGCGACGGTACTGGGGACGGAAATCGTGTCCCCAGGTAGAAATACAATGAGCTTCATCAATGACAATCATGCTTATGCGCATCTTAGTAACATAGGATTGCCAAAGCGCATTGCTCAAACGTTCAGGGGCAATAAATAGGATCTTGTATTGGCCTACTACGGCTTGTTTCAAGGTGGCTTCGTTTTCCTCAGGGCTGAAATCTGAGCTGATAATGGCTGAGGGTATATTGTACCAGTTGTTGCAACGATTGCATTGATCGCGCATTAATGCTTTCAAGGGAGAGAAGACGATGGTGAGGTGAGGATAGTAAAGGCTAGCCATTTGATAGCAAAGAGATTTGCCCCAGCCTGTACGCTGAATAGCCAGTACTCGTTGACCCTGCACTAGTCGTTCGATGATCTCACGCTGGCCTGTGTGAAATCCTGTGTTAATGTGAAAGCGTTCCTGGAGGAACTGTTCAGGAAGTATACTCTGCCATTTTTCTGTTGGTGTCATCATGGACACCTCCCATAATACAAATTTGAATTAAAGTAAAGCTCTCGTTTACTTTGTTGCATTGTAAGTATCTTGGTTGAAGTTGTCAATCATTGTTCAGTTTTAAGGGAGGATATAAAAGCAGAGTACCCAGGAGCTTATTGCCCCTAGGTACTCTGCTTTGGCAAAATGTGCGTTTGACGAACTTTATTGACCGAGCGTTGCTTGCAATGTTGGTCTGCCGGCGGCATTATAGTTGGCAACATTCGACGACCAAAAGTACTTACCCGTGTTATATTGATTGTCGGTAGAGTAGAACACTAACTGGAGCGGTTGACCCGCTGCATACGCCTGCGCTAGGGCGAGGCTTACGTCCCACGTAACCGCTAAACCTGGAGGAGGCAGCTTAGGTTGTGACTTCGTATTCACGAGCATACTGTTGATATTTTCCTGAACGAATGGAGCCGTATTCCATGAAAGGGTTGACGGATTCCAACTTTGATTCACGGTTGCAACCTGAATATAGGAAGGATTGGGCTGTCCCTGTACCCCGGAATTCCCATATTCATACAAGGTCACTGTTCCACTTACCACGCTTTGGCCAGCGGGCAGTGAAGTTAGTGGGAAGGTAATGTAAATTTTCGAGAAGCAATTCCAATCGGAGATATCCGACTCGTTCTGAATATTGAGCTGTGGAGCACCTGGGTAAGTTTGTGTGCCCCATTGCGTCCAACGATTGAGTCCAAGATGCCCACATGAGAGTGATCCACCCACCATACCGTCAGTAACCACCTGACCGTTCAATCCATTGCGTACTGTATATGTCGTGTTGCTAGTGGTAGTAGGAGCCTGATATGTCGGCATGCCAAACGACACATTTCCCCAGCCTGACGGGTCTGTTTCACCGCCTGCTGTCGGCCACCATGTTTCTGGGAGTGGCGTATTGGCTGCATCATCTTGATTATGTACTTTGACCGCCAATTTCCAGATCGTGCCTTGCGAGGGGGCATTCGATAGACCAAGCGAGGTGAAAGGGATATGATAGGTCATTTCCCAACCAGAGTCTTCTGGACCATTGATGCCATGACCACGCCAGCCATAGATAGCCGTAAAGGGTATATTGGTGGCAGTCCATGTAGCTCCGTTGCCAGCATAGCCTTGTTGGTAATTGCTACGTTTTTTATAGCCATTGACTTCCGCTTGAAACTTGAAGGAATGTTGAGCGAGGAGACTGCTCCCACTGGTCGTTGTATTCACATAAATGGCCGCGTTATCACCTTTTGTGACATTCGGTGCAGAAGTATTGGTGTCATACCATAAGTAGTGATCAACAATCTGCAAATTTACGTAGAGTTCGCTGCTCGTATAGCCTATCCGTACATCGGTATAGTTATGGTTTGTAGTCACATCACCAAACCAAAAAATGGCAGTTTGATTAAAAGGCACAGCCGTATTAAAATACGGAATATTAATCTGTTGCGGTGAAGATGCCGCCGCTTTTGCAGCGGTTGGGGGCAGATGGAGCGGCAAAAAACCACCCCAAAACGATGTTGTCAACGAGAGCAATGTGCTAATAAGTATGGTCACAACCCCGAGAGTGAGCCAGGAAATAGTGTTACCTCGCGAGGATTGGTGAAGACGGAATGAGAGCCGTTTCTGTTTGCTGTACATATTTTCTCCAGTTTTACCTTTATGACGATCAGGTCATCTCTATATAGCTATCGGCTTGATAATCTGTTTGACCAGTGCTTCCCCGTCATCCTGGATAGAGGGAGGGTCTACCCTCTCCTAGGCTAGAACGAAGAAAAACTGAATTGATAACAATGCATCTAAAGGTCATGAGAGCCGTCATTGTTGCATTATAGCCACCCCTACCTACCCCTGTTATAATGTGCAAAATGCTAAACTTTAGCGTGCCCATCAATAGAGGAACGAGCCAAATACACCATGATTCACCTGCACTATCTCCTGCAAGCAACGCATGGAACCCTGCTTTACCCGGGTAAACAGCACCATTTCGAGGCCTTTAGTCATGACACGCGCCAGTTGCTGCCGGGCGAACTGTTTGTCGCAGTACGTGGCGATCACAGCGATGGACATAATTATGTGCTGGATTCACTACAGCGTGGAGCTGCGGGAATACTATTGGAGACGACAGGCTTTGCGTCGCTGGATGACCATACCAAAGCAGCGTTGGCGCAGGCAAACGTCACTATCGTTGCGGTGGATGACACGCGTCTTGCCTTGCAACATTATGCACACGATATCCTGGCACGGTGGCATCCCACCGTCATTGCTGTGACTGGTAGCACGGGCAAGACGACCACCAAAGAGGCCATTGCCGCCGTACTCTCCAGCAATTTCGCCACCTTTAGAAGTTGGCAGAACTATAATGACCTCCTGGGATTGCCGCTATCGCTCGGTCGGCTGGAAGAACGCCATGAATTCGCGGTACTGGAATTAAGTTGTGACCATCCGGGGGAAATTCGTGACCTCTGCCAGATCATTCAGCCCCACATTGGTGTGCTGACCAATATCAGTCCCACCCAACTGCAATACTTTGGCAGCGTCGAACGGCTGGCCGACGAGCTAGGTACCCTTCTGACTTTTCTTCCCGCTACCGGCAGAGCCTTTGTCAATGGCGACGATGAATATATTTGCTCGCTCACAGCACGCTGCAAAGCCCCCATCACCTACTTTTCCCCTTCTGCCACACAAGAGGTGCAGGTGGATTGGACAGGATTGCGCTGCATCTTACCCGCAACGCAAGAGTCAGTACACGATGAACAGGAGATAGCACTCTCCTCCCATCTTTTAGGCCAACACTATGTTACGACGCTATTAGCCGCCTATTACGTTGGAAAACACTGCGGTTTGCAAACTGTAGCTATACAGCACGCACTAACCAATTTCCAACCTTTACCTGGGAGGCTGAATGCACTATCCGGAATTCAAGGTGCCACACTGCTTGATGACACACACAACGCGGCACCGGCTGCTGTACTGGCAGGGTTAACAACGCTCAAGGCACTCCCTGCGGCAAGGCGCATTGCCATACTCGGAGACATGACGCGCCTCGGCACCTTTAGCGAGGAGGCACACCGCAATGTGGGGGAGCAAGCCGCCACCTGCGTCGATTACCTTATTTTGCATGGAGAACACGCGACGACGGTGTCTGCATCTGCTCAGCAAGCCGGACTTTCCTCGCGGCAGATCGTCCTGACCTCGACGTATGAAGACGCAGCCAAAGCGGCGCGAGAACTATTGGAAATCTCTCCCCTTCCTACGGCAGCCACGAGGGTGGACAGAGGAGAGATGAGCTCTGATGTTGTACTTATCAAGGGAGCCGAAGGGGCGCGTATGGAGCGCGTCACGGAACTCCTCATGGCACATCCCGCACAGGCTCCTGGACAACTTGTGCGACAAACCCCTGGTTGGAAGCAGATTGTGATGACGCGTGCGGAACGTCCAACCTGGATCGAGATAGACCTGAGTGCCATCGCCAACAATACACGACAAGTACAAGCCTTAGTTGGGCCCCAGGTGCGCATCCTTGCCAGCCTCAAGGCCGATGCTTATGGGCATGGCGCGGTCAAAGTGGCCCGCACTGTCCTGCATAATGGAGCGAGCATGGTCGGTGTTGCCACGGTCAGCGAGGCTACCCCTTTGCGCGACGCGGGAATTCAGGCTCCTATTCTTGTCTTTGGCTACGTGCCACTGTGGCAGATGCGTGAAGCTGTGCGCCTGGGCCTGACAATTACACTCTACTCGCTTGAAACAGCTTCTGCCCTCTCACGGGCCGCGTTGGCTTTGGGAAAAACCGTGAATGTACATGTCAAAGTTGATACCGGAATGGGCCGTTTAGGGGTGCGTGCTGAACAGCTTGATGAGATAGTAATGCTTGTACGCGAGATACTGGCTTTGCCAGCTTTACGCCTGGAAGGCATTTTTACCCACTTTGCTATGGCAGATACTCTCGATCTGACCCACGCTCACATGCAGCTTGCTCGTTTTCAGGCGGTATTGCAAACACTTGAAACACAGGGATTGCGCCCGCCCTTAGTTCACTCAGCCAATAGTGCCGCTATGCTCAGTTTGCCAGAGGCGCGTTTTGACATGGTACGTCCAGGCATCGCCCTCTACGGCCTCGAACCATCGGACGAGGTGCGTTTACCAGCAGGGTTTCGAGCAGCTCTCTCCTTCAAAACGCAGGTCGCGCAGGTCAAAGTCATCCCTGCCGGTGAAGGCATCAGCTACGGTAGTACGTATATAACAGAGGCGCCAACGCGCATTGCTGTGTTACCAGTTGGCTATGCCGATGGCTTTCGCCGTGGCCCCACCAACTGGGACAGCGTATTGCTCCATGGACAAGAAGCTCCCATTCTGGGACGGGTCTGTATGGACCAATGCATGGTCAATATCTCCCATATTCCGCAAACACGCGTTGGTGATGATGTTGTATTAATTGGACACCAGGGAACGGCCAAATTGTCGGCGGAACAAGTTGCGCAGCGCCTCGGCACCAGCAACTATGAGGTTGTTTCGGCTATCCTTGCTCGTGTACCACGGGTGGATTAACATAACAGCAAAAACTAAAACCGTGCGCTATACTGGTGCGTATATATGGCGACAAACCTTATGCCATCTCAGCTCATCTCACGTTTTTAGCTAGCACCATGCAGGAGCACGTCCTTGACACAACAAGATAGCACGCACCACCACGCGTCAAAAACTGCACTTACCTCTACCCCTATTTGCTCGGCAATCATCATTGCCAATCCGAACGCTGGCAACTATTTCTTCCATACACGACAGATAGATGAGATGGTCGCTTTCCTGCGCAGCAATGGGTGGGCGGTTGAACTCTGTCTAACAGAGAAAGCGGGTGACGCCCGTCGCTTGGCGCGTTTAGCGGTAGAGCAGCAGATGGGGATGGTTATTGCGGCGGGTGGTGATGGCACCATTAACGAGATCATTCAAGAGTTGGCAGGTAGCGAGACAGCCCTTGGCGTCTTTCCCATTGGCACGGTCAACGTTTGGGCCAGAGAAGCCAACATTCCTCTAGAGCATGTCGGGGCACGCAAGGTGCTGGTCGATGGTAGGCTGCGGCGTGTTGACCTGGGCAAAGTACATGACCGCTATTTTTTACTGATGGCAGGTATCGGCTTTGACGCGGAAGTAGCATATGCCGTCGAAAAAAAGCCGATCAAACGCCTCGGCGTCCTAGGCTATCTATTGATAGGAACATGGTTGGGTTTGGGCTATCATAGTTTCCGTACCTATTTGACCATCAATGGACGGCTCATCAAAAAGGATGCGTTGCAAATTGTCATTGGCAATACCCAGTTGTATGGAGGCTCCATCAAATATACCTGGCAAGCGCAATGCGACGATGGGCAACTCGATGTTTGTGTGGTTCGTCAGCGTAATATGCTGGGTCGCGTCATTATCTTTATCGATTTTTTGCTTCATCGCGAGCAGCGTCACCAGTGGGTCACGTATGCCAAAAGCGACGTTATAGAGGTGCGAACACGTCACCCTGTGGCTATACAGGTGGATGGAGACCTTGCAGGTTTTACACCGGCAAAGTTTACTGTTGCCCCCAATGCTCTCAAGGTGATAGTGCCACAAAACGCTTCTACGAGCCTGTTTTCACAAGAGTAAAAAGATAGGAGCGCAGGACCTTGCGCTCCTAATAGGCATGCAGATTAATGTCTGCTAAAAACGATGTTGACCACCATAATCGTTACACACACTATACCCATACCAATCAATGCATATATCGGCCCCAGAAAACCAAAGCCTGAAGAGACGCCGAATATAATACCGGCCAGGGGTACCAGCAAGGCTAGCGACACAATGGCAAGTGCCAGGCGCATACCCATCCGTTGTTTATCGCTCCCTATCGGTATTTGCGTATACGCTTTCTGGCCCGAATAGGGACCAGCGTAGGGGTCTCTATAACCAGCTTCATAGTTGTCCATCTGAGGGTTCTGGCGATTTGCCTCGTCGAACTCCATATGTTGTTGGGACATCACAGGTCGCTCCTTCAATCTCAGCTTAATCAGCGTAACTATCTATAATTACGTGTAATGCTACGTCGGGTTGCAAACTCTCCTGCTTTCATTCCCGCCAATAGACCCCCTGCTCTCGCTGCAATAATTTCTCACCGATCAACTCGCGGCGTAGAGAAGCTGTATCGGGGTGATAACGCTCGATAATGTCATTGACCGCGGATTCTTTATAGCGAACCCCATCTTCAAACTGATTAGCCAACCATTTGAGAATCACTGTGCGTTTCTTGCGGCTGGCTGGAATCTCTTTGAGGCGCGTCCCTTCAAAGAAATCCTTAAACACTTTGCGTTCCCAAGCATCACTCTCAACGTCATCGACCAACGAGGCCATTTTCTCGGACGAAAGCAGCCCCTTGCTGATCGTGCGCAATGACTCCGCTTTGAGCCAGTAAATGTGCGTATTTCCCTCTGGGCGCATACCCACCAGGTCTAGCTCCTTTAACTTCGCTAGGTGATGCGATACCGTCGGTGCCTTCAACTGTAACTGCGCTGCTAATGCCTCCACGCTCTGTTCGTGCTGCGCCAGGATACCCAGCAACTTGAGCCGGTTCTCGTCTGACAAGGCCTTAAAAAACTGGAGCAATGCTTGCAAATCTTCTTCTGGCATGTATTTCTTCCTCCTTTCCAGTTTTCGCTATAATCTATGTAGATATATATCTACATAGATTATAGCGAAAAACCTTTACGATGTCAAGAGGGAAGCTAGTTGTGTTTAGGTAGTTGTATTTCAAAGGCTCTATATAGCATAATGGAAGAAAATGTCAGAAATGTAAAGGAGCATTGTTATGACAGCGACAGAAACCAATCCAAAGGTAGCGCAAATTCGTTTGAGTGTGCAGCAATCGAGTGCTAGTATTGTTCAACTCTTGGAAGGGCCATTGGCAGCGTTGGATACGCAGCAATTGTATGCAGCACCAACCGCAGATGATTGGTCGATCATGCAAAATTTGGCGCACATTCTGGAGTTTATGCCCTATTGGGGCAGTGAAATTGCCAAACTCATTGCCAATCCTGGGCAGAAATTTGGGCGAACCATCAACGATGAGAGACGTTTACGTTTCATTGAAGAGCATAAGCGCGATAGCTTGTCACAAATCTTGTCTGCCTTCCCCGCGAGCTACGCTCAACTGGAAGAGGTGTTGGCTACACTCACTGATGATGATTTAGCCTTAACAGGGCTTCACCCCAGATACGGCGAAAAGTCTCTGGCATGGTTCATCAATGAGTTCGTATGCCAGCACCTCATAGACCATGAGAAGCAACTGCAAGCATGTGTAGCGGCAGTGCGCTAACTCTGTACGCTAGAGGCATCTCAATGCACTCCATTGGTGGTGGCTTTCTTCCCACGCCCACGTATTTTTTGGTAAATCCAGGCGTCTAGCATACCGCGCAGCGCGCCCATCAGGCCGAGCAAGGCCATCATGATGAGCAAAGCCAGCCAGGATTGACGAACATTGCTAAGTGATGTCGTGCTATGACTGGAGAAGACAAGTCCAAAGAGGGCGACCAAGAGAAAGGCTCCGGCTGACATCAACATGCCAGCCAACGCACTACTGCGTAACAGCGAAGGGAAGCGCATAGTATCTCGTCGCGTCAGCCAGACCGCCATCACCGCCCCTGGCGTGGGGATACCTATCAGCACGATCAGCAAGATACCGAGTAAGTTGAGTAGTGGTGGTACGTTGCGTACAGGCACAAGGAGCGTGGGCAAGGCGAACAAGAGGATGATGATCAGTGGCAAGAGACCTGTGAGCGCACCGCCCATCGTTGCTTTCCAAAGCACAGGCGCAACCTCTACCTGCTCCTTGCCTTTATCGGTGAGAGCAAGTTGCCGTAGCGCGATCAGGTTACTCAGCAATAAAACGACAAAAGCCAGTATGGCCGCCGCACCTTTGCCCGCCTCACCGAAACCAATGAATAGCCCGCTCACGATCGGTGCAAGTAGGGCCACAAAAAGGACACGATAGACATACTTGCTCGTGCTACGGTCACGCGTCACGCCGGTAAAGCTGATAGCGGCAAGTAGCAGCAAGTTGATACCGCTGCCCACGAGGATACCCAGCATCGCCACTACCCCTGAGGCATCTTTGAAAGCCAGTAGGAAGAACACGAGGAATTGCAACAACAAAGCTATTAAAGCCCCACCATAAAAGAATAAGCGACGACTAGGCCGATAGGTTATGGCATCTTGACTGTGGACATTGCCTTTGAAAGGTAGTTTATCCTGTTCGTCATCGTGAATGGTGGGTGGGTATAATCCAACCGGATACGTGGGTAGAGGCGTCTGCATTTGTGACGGCAATTGCCACTGCCCAGGGGCTTGCTGTCCTTGTTGCCAGGCCGCTCCACCTATTGCATAAGGTTGTGTTTGAGGAATGGTTGGCGCGACCAAGGCAGATGGCGCCGTTGCGCTCATTGCCGAGTGAATGCCCCAAGGACGCTCTGCAATAGTCAAATCGATATTGTTGCCATCCCCACTGAGGCGTAACGGGGTAATGCTGGATGCTACGGCAGCTTGCAGATCAGCAGCCATCATCGCCGCGTTTTGATAGCGATCCGCGGGATTTTTCGCGAGAGCTTTCATCACCACCTCTTCAATGGCGGGAGAAAGTTCGGGCCGCCTATCGCGCACCGACGGAACGGGATCATTCATTTTCGTCGCCATGATCTGAAAGGCATTAGGGCCACTAAAAGGCACACTACCCGTCAAAAGCTCATAGAGGATAATGCCCAGCGAGTAAATATCAGAGCGATAATCGATGTTACTGGTGCTAATTTGTTCCGGTGAAGCATATTCAGCCGTGCCGAGAAAGCTGCCCACACTGGTCAAAGCTGGCATGGCCTTCAAACGCACAATGCCAAAGTCGCCGAGCAGTAAGCGTCCATCCGTGTGAAAAAGGAGATTGCTAGGCTTGATATCGCGGTGTACTACACCCATACCATGGGCATAGCTGAGTGCGTCCGCGACCTGACTAATGTAGCTAGCGACCACCTGTAGGTCAACATGTGCTCCGCTGCGTTTCATCTCATCCATACGCTCTCGTAGCGTTCCACCACGAATGAATGGCATCACCAGGTAGGCTAACTCTTGTTCATCGACGACTGCTTCTGCATATTCATAAATCGGCAATATATTTTTATGTTCCAGCTTGGCAATCGTGTCAGCTTCACGGCGAAATCTTTCCAGAAAGATACGCTGTTGATCTACGTCATAGACACTTGTGGGAATGAGCACTTTCACCGCCACTGTCCGTACCGGGCGCGACTGCTGGGCCAGGTAAACAGCACCCATCCCCCCACGACCAATCACCTGCTCAAGTGTACTGGTACCTAGCGTAATACCGATCAGTTCTTTAATATCCATGTAATAATCCATGTTTGATGTATAATGTTGACGGTTTTAAAGATAAAGACGTTATAAAGACATTGGGATACAATGAATTGGATAGCGCGCGGAGCAGATTCATCATTTCCACAAATCCCCTTGCGAGGTTTCACGAACCACCCGTTTTTTTGTCCCTGTAACTTTGCCACGCGCCGCCCTCTTGCTTGCAATGGGAGGTTGTTCCAAGTAATCGACAGTTTCATCGCTTTGCGCTACATTCTCTGCCCCAGGCACAGTGACTGCTATCGACGCTTCAAAAATGGAACTACGGTGTATACTCACTTCTGGCCAGAGTCCCAAAATAGCCTCAATCGTTGCATCTTCACAGCTCTGCAATAGCGACCAACGCTCCCGGCTTGCCTGTAAAACTGCTACCAACGAGGAAATAGCGAGGCTACCTAACCATTCTACGAACGATAGGCGTAATTGTTCCATCCAAGAGACATGGTAGAGCCCTATACCGCTGGCAAAAATCACATCCTCTGTAGTAACACGCTCTGCCGCCAGGGCAAGTTCTGAACGACGATAACAGTACAGCAGCGCAAAGCAGGTTTGCTCAGGCAGGAAGCCCTCGCGCTGCACCAGTTCTCGCACCTGTGCGACATCAATCATCGCCAAGCGACGGGAAAAATCATCATAGCGACCGCGCAACAGGTGCAAGAGTTCAGTCGCTGATAATTGGTCGTCATACCAGACGATGGGAAACTGAGGCGGTAGCCCTGTACTTTCGCCCGGTCGAGCGGCAAAAGCCTCTCGTGCCTCGCTGGGAATGGCTAAGACAATGTCGTCGCGATGCTGCAATTGTTGCAGTTTCTGGATTTTTCGTTCGCGATAGGATGGCGTCCAGAACCCCAATATCTCCACGTAGATACGCTGCTCATCGCGTGTCAGCGCGAAGTCAGGAATGAAGATGCTGCGCTCAAGCAGTAGTGGTTCAGGTTCACGAATAAGTTGCCACCCTTCAACAGCATGACTGTTTTGCAATGAAGTGAAAGCTTCCGCGAAAAACTGCTCAATACCGCTATCGAAGACCGATGATGTTGGTGTGGGTAGAGCACCAGAGGGGGGAGTGATGTCAGAAGAGGTGGGCATCTTTGTGCTCGCGAGCGCATCCTCTGCTATCGCTGGCAATAACGCAAGGACATTTGAATCAATACGAAAGGAATACGAGCGTTGTAAAAAATGGACGGTAGCATCGGCTTGCACAATGGCATCGCTGAGCAAATACGCTTTGTTACCTCCCTGAGGTAGTTTGCCATGGGAGGTTTGTTGCCGCTTATGCGCCCCATAGCCAAGCAGCATACGGCAGAGTCGGGCCAGGCGCAAGCCATACTGTTGCGGCGCACCTGTCATTTCCTGGGGGCCATAAAGCGTAAGATGTAAGCGTGGTGCAGTTGCTACCGCCTGCGTATCATAGGCCAAGTCGTAGTAGACACCAAGCACGCGTGCTAGATAACACAAGCGTTTAATGACCGCCCCAACGCCTGTTCCTGTCATAGCCTGCTGCGTTCGTTCAAAGGCGGCGCAATCAATTTCAAAATGGACACTCGATGCATTAAACAGGGCTGCCTCGAAGACCCATTGATTATACAATGTTGCCACGTCCTTGGCCGTAGGCGGCTGGGGTGTAGTGCGCAGCAGTATTTCCTCCTCATCGCTGTCCACAACCAGCAGATACTCTAAATCAGGCACAGCAAGGCCAAACTGCTTTGCCAATAATTGCAGTCCTTCTGCCCGTTGCTGCTCGCCCAAAAAGCCTTGATAGTTTTCGTTTACAAGGTTGAACAATGCCAATCGAAGCTGTACAGGGGAAAGTATGCCCGCCTCTTCAAGAAGCTGAGAAGTATCGCCCCCCATTCTTGCTATTACATCGTGCCAGTGCCACGATTGCCAAGTATACCAGGCACTCAGGACACAGGTGAGGCAATGGGCCAGGCGATAATCCCCAATACAGGCACGAGCATCATCGACAGAGAAGAGCCTTCGTGCTGCGCCTTTGTTGCTGGATTGCTCATAAAAGGCTATGAGACGATCTATTTCATCCTTCAATTCGTCGGGACGAAGAAAGTGCAAGCGCACAATCAACTCGTCGCCGCGCCGCTGGACCTGCTTTTTGACATCTTGTAGACTAAAGCGCACGTGTAGCTCCTGCTTATGGGGTAGACTATTTTTGCAATCTCTATTATACCGGAAAAACCGCTATTCCGATAGGATAAAAGTATCGGTTACTTGAACGTATAGGCATAAATTTGGTATGGTAATAGTGGATGGTTCTGTAGGTTGATTGGCTTGGTTCCATGTAAGGGCTACAGGTTATGACTACTACTCCCCGACATATTGGGCAATATGAACTGCAAAAAATGCTGGGTTCTGGAAATAGCGGTGAAGTGTGGCAAGGCTATGATCAACAACGGCAGCAAAACGTTGCCGTAAAACTCCTCCATCCGGACCTGCTTCAGTCTGACCATAACTTCATCAACCATTTCATGAAGGAATGGCTAGCCATCATTGCCCTTCACCATCCCAATATTGTACAGGTATACGAAACGAATGTAACCCGCTCGAATGAAACAAGAGTAACGACGCCTTACATCGTCATGGGCTATATCGAGGGACATACCACGCTAGTCGATCTGATTCAAAATACCTCCCGTGTCGGCAAATTTCCCGCGGTTGCTGATATTGTCTCTATCTTTTCCTGCCTGGGTTCAGCGGTAGATTATGCCCACGAACACGGTATTTTTCATAACAACATTAAACCTGCCAATGTTTTGCTTGATATACACTCTACGCAGTCGCTTGCCCGCGGTGTACCAATGCTGACCGATTTCGGAATTGGGAATTTGCCAGGGAGCGATGCTCTAGTTTCGCCGCTCTACCTTGCCCCGGAACAGGTCAACGGTCAAGAGAGTAATTCCCGCAGCGATATTTATGCATTGGGAGTCATGCTCTATGAAATGTGTACAGGCGTTTTGCCATTCCATGGCGAGAGTCATGTGGCGATCATGATGCACCACATCAATACCTTACCAACGCCACCCATACTCATCAATCCGCATATTCCTCCTGCGCTCTCCGCGGTGATTTTGCGCGCAATGGCGAAAACCCCCAACACGCGTTTTGCCACAGCCTCCCAGATGGCAACCGCCATTGCTGAAGCCTGCGCAATAGCGCAAGAAACCCATTTCACCTTAAATACAGCACAAGCCAATGATCCTCCCTTTTCGCTGTCCAGTGGCCCTCTTCCCTCAGAATCAGAGCCGCCATCTCGCGTCAACAGGGCCTCTATTCTCGGCGTCTCACAGCCACTCCCTGACATTTCCGCTAGGTTTGTTGCTGTACAAAAGCCAGGCACTGAGCCTACTTCAGGGGCCATACCTTCTTTCCTCAATGCCTCAACAATAAGACAGATGCAGCAAGTGCCCCTCCACGCTGCATATGGTAGCAATAGTTTGCCCCAACATACTGCTCTTGGGCGGCGACAGTCTCAGGTAACAGGGAAGTTTCAGACACCCGCACCTATCCTTTTACCTGGAGTACAAGCTCCTGTCCTGACTGACTCGGCAACAAAAAAAGTGCGCCAGAAAACTGGCTCCAGTAGCTTCTTCTCGCCGCTTGTACTTGTCATTATCTTTTTGGTGCTCTTGTTAGTCGTCGTTGGCTCGCTTGCCGCCAGCCTGTTAGTGCATTCGCCGACGCAAACTCCTCCCAAAGCTATTGTGGGCCATGTCTTCTTCCAGGATGATGCCCTTGGTCGTGATGATATCTTGCATATAACTATGCAAAGCATTCCGGCAGCCGCGTCAGGTAAACAATATGATGCATGGCTGCAGAATGTTGGCGGGCAAATTATACCACTTGGCCCTCTTTCCATCCAAGATGGTGCAGCATCGTTACTCTATGCCGACACTGTCCATCATGCTAACCTGCTTGCCAGTCTTCAATCTGTTCTTGTCACGCAGGAAAACGTGGGCCTGGTTCCTACTACCTTCTCAAACAATGCAAAGCTCTACCAGGCAAGTTTTTCCTCTACTCTGGTGCCATTTATCCAGCATATTCTCTACTCATTTCCTGGTTTTCCTACTCAGGGTGGTCTGAGTGCCGGGCTTTTCGATACGGTACAGGGCATGAATGACAAGGCTGGCAGTATTGCTGATAGTCTACAGGGAAAGACAGATGATGGGTTGGCTATTCGTCAGGCCACTCGTATCATTGAAATAATTGATGGGACACAATTCGCACGCAGCAGCGGCGATCTACCGTCATCAATACCGGATATGCTAACGCGCCCTGTCGGTTTGCTCACTTCGTCAACCCAACAAGGCTATATCGATGCATTAGCGACACAACTTGCTAAGCTCAAGCAGGTTGCTGGCAATAATACCGTCCTGCTCCAACATATCCAGAACGTGAACAACGCGTTGACAGACCTGCGCACCTGGGTTAATCAGATGCGCGCTTACGATGTGCAAATTCTCAAAGCCGCCAATTTGAACGATCCCACGAGCTTAAACACGGCCTTGCAATTGAAGCAGTTGGCACAATACGCCTTCACAGGTCGCACCATTCCCCCCAATGATAGCCCTCTCCCTATTTTGGAGTCAGCGGGAGCCACACAGGCCTATGCTGAATGCCAATACCTGGCAACGCTAGACATCCAGCAAGTCTAAGTGCGTTTGTAACGCATAATAGTTGTTCATTTCCACGCGAGGTGTTACAATGGGGCTATGACACTGAATAGATAGCAACGACGAAGACGAGGATATGGATAAGCAAGTGGAGGCCGGGAACGAGACCTTGGCAGCGATGCAGGAATTCGCGGATCGTTATGCGTTTCCTCTGGACCCTTTTCAGGTAGAGGCAATGATGCATCTCGCGCACGGGCAATCAGTGATGGTTGCTGCCCCAACGGGAACGGGCAAAACAATAGTCGCGGAGTACGCCATCTGGCTGGCCCAGCAGCGCAACCAGCGTGTCATTTATACCACACCTCTCAAAGCACTCTCCAATCAGAAATATCGTGACCTGCGCGAATTGTTTGGTTATGATGCAGTAGGGCTGGTAACTGGCGATATCGTAGAACATAGTCGCGCCTCCGTGGTCATCATGACCACTGAAGTGTATCGCAATATGTTACTCGAAGAGGGTGGGGAACGCCTAGACAACGATGGCTTGAGTATTCCCTCGGCCCTAGGGGATGTTGGTTTTGTCATCTTCGACGAGCTACACTATTTGAGCGATGTTGGTCGCGGCCCGGTATGGGAAGAGGCCATTATCTGCTCGCCTCAGCACGTTCAATTTGTGGGCCTGTCCGCTACCGTCAGCAACGCGGAAGACCTCGCCAGTTGGATTAGCCGTGTCCATCGCCCCATCGAACTCGTGGTGCATGAGCAGCGTGCTGTGCCACTGGAACACTACTATTTTCTCGATAACAAACTGCACCTTGTACAGGATGCTGACGCCAACCGCATTGAACGTTTTCCCAACGTTGGCGGCGAGGCAAAGCTGGCTCAGATGATGGGACGCCATCGCAACTATACGTTCGAGGATGATGAGGACGAAGACGAAACCTGGGACGATCGCGGGAAAAGACGCAAAGCAGGGCAGAGTACTGCTATCCAGTCAACTGAAGGCGCTGACTCTGCCAATGTTGGCAAAGAAAAACAAACGCCAAAACGTCTGCCGCAACGAAAAGCACCTGAACCAGGCGAGATACTGACTGTCTTGCGTGATGCCGACCTGCTCCCTTGCCTCTATTTCTTGCCGGGGCGACGTGTCGTCGAGGAAGCCGCGATGAGTGCCGCACTCCACCTTTTCACCACCCCAGAAGAGCAGGTGCTGATCAAAGAAGAAGTGGAAATCTGGCTGGAAACCTTGCCCAAAGAAGATCGTAGTCTACAACAAGTCCATGCCTTGAGCGATCTCCTTCCGCGTGGTCTTGCCTTCCATCATGCTGGCATTTTGCCAGGATTGAAGGTGTTGGTGGAGACGCTTTTTGCACGCGGCTATTTGCGTGCCGTATTCGCTACCGATACTCTGGCTCTGGGAGTCAACATGCCCGCCCGTTCCGTCATAGTGGGTAGCCTTAGCAAGTTCGATGGACAAGAGATGCGCCTGCTTACCCCCAACGAATATCGGCAATTGACTGGGAGGGCTGGTCGGCGCGGCATGGATATCCATGGGGCCGCCATTATCCCTTATTCACCGTGGGAGCTGTTCGAGAGCGCATTTGAGCGCATTACAGGCGAGCTTTTGCCCGTGACCAGCTCATTCGTGATCCGCTATAACTCCGTGCTCAACCTCTGGCGACCGGGCGATGTCCAGCACTTGCGGCGTATTTGTGCCTCCAGCTTACGTGAATACCAACGCTATCTCCTCTGGGAACATCGAGAAATGGCCCGCTTAGAGAAATTGGAGACGCGCTACCACACTGGTAAAAAGGAAGGCAATAAGAAACGTGCCAAGGCTATCGAAGGGGCAACTCTGGCCTTGGAGCGACGGCGCAAATCTATTGGTGCCTACCCACTGAGTCGCGCCGGAGCAGCGGAACTTGATGGCACTATCTTCGCGCTGCGTACACTCGGCTATATCGGGCAGGATGACCAGCTCACGATCAAAGGGCGTTTACTGCGTAGTATCTTTCACCCATCCGGCGTCATCATCATTGAATTGATGATGCTCGGCGCGTTGGATGAGCTAACGCCAGGCGAATTAGCCGAAGTCTGTAGCTGGTTCACCTTTGATAATGATCGGCGTTTGAATAATCGCGATATCCTCAACACCAATCTGAAGCGAGTGCGTAGTGAGCTTTGGCGTATCGAGCAAAACGTGCTTGGCATTGAGGAACGCGCAAATTTGAACAGTTCTCCCAGCATCGTCCCCGATTTTCATGGCATTGCCTTGGCTTGGGCGCGTGGTATGTCGCTCGTTGGCTTACTGCGACGTATCGACCTAGCGGAAGGTGATCTCTTGATGGTTCTAAACCAGACTATTGATCTGGTACAACAAGTACAATCGGCGGTAGGCCAAGTTCTCGATGCGCGCGACATATGGGAACAAATGTCGCCGCTGCTCACCGAAGGCGTTGTCAACGAACGCTCTGCCGCAGGTCGCGCACGCAACTACTTCGAGCAGATGCGCAAACAACGCGAACGTATGGAGCGCTTACGTCCTATGCTGGCGCAGGCCGCTATCTCCTTACTGCATGGGATTATCGTGCAAAGTCGCTCTGTCCCCTCCATGGCAGTGCGTCTCGGCAGCGAAGAAATCCCCCTCGACGCCGAAGCAGATAGCGAGCCCGAAAATATCGACCCCAGAGCATAAAGCTGACTTCTCTCCTATTCCGCCGCAATTTGGTGACCCATCCCGTTGATTCGATTGATGTTTGTAGCATTCTCAAGTCGCGATCACTTGTACTCAATGCACCCAAATCCTCGCGAACAGGTGAAGGTGATGAGCAGACAAAATGGGTAAAAAAACCGGTAATAGCAGAAAAGTTTGTATAACACATTACTTTGGTCATGCCCTTAAGGCTGATTCATTGCCAGAATGACGCAAGTTGACTAAGATGTAGAAATGTAGGGATATAACATACAACAGCGAGCATTGCATATAGCGGGGAAAAATGTCAACAACAAAAAGAGGTAAAGCTTTAATGAACGCAGACGCTTTGATTGGTAAAGTGCTAGGAACATGTACGCTCCAAAAGATTATCGGGCAAGGTGGCATGGGGGCAGTATACTTGGCACAACAATCGCGACCTCGTCGCCAGGTAGCTGTTAAAGTATTATTGCCGACCACCAGCTTAACGGCTCATCAGCGAGCTGCTTTTCTTGAACGGTTCCGCCGCGAAACAGATGCTGCAGCCTCCCTGGAGCATCCCAATATCCTGCATGTCCATGAATATGGCGAACAAGATGGACTGGCTTACCTGGTAGTGCCATATATCAGTGGTGGTACCCTCCGCGAAGTTCTCGAACAAGAAGGCCAATTACCGCTACCCAAAGCATTAAATTATCTGGAACAATTGGCTTCCGCGCTAGATTTTGCGCACGAGCGAGGAATTATCCACCGCGATATTAAGCCCGCCAATATTTTGATCACCTCCGATGGACGACTGTTGGTCACCGATTTCGGGCTGGTGAAAATTATCGCTGATGGACAACCTCCTCAGGTACGCCTGACAGGAGCAGGCGCACCTGTTGGCACACCCGATTACATGGCACCAGAACAGGTAATTGGCGATGGTGTGGATGGTCGCTCAGATTTATACTCGCTGGGCGTCATTCTCTATCAAATGACTACGGGACTGACGCCGTTCTCAGGTGAAACGCCGATGCAGATTGCTGCGCATCAATTGCGAACGCTACCGTCATCACCACTCCTGCTACGCAAAGACTTACCAATTGAGGCAGAGCAAGTTATCTTGCGTGCGCTCGAAAAACGCCCTGCTGATCGCTTTTCGACAACCGGTGAATTCGCCGCCGCATTCCGCGAGGCCCTCACCAATGCCGGCATTCCGCTGGGCGGAAATACTGCCAATATTCCGGCCATTGATACAGGGACCGCTGGTCGCCTCTTTACTCCTCGTAGCCTTTTTGATCCCTCCTGGCAACAGTCAGCGTCCATACCAGTGCCGGGAAATAAACCCAATGCCAGCAATCCGACAGGCGCAATGCCTGCCATAAGCCTGGATGGGTCGCGCCCATCCGGTCTACTTTCACGCGCAGGCGCAATGCCAAATGTAAGTGTCGATGTGCCGCGCCCATCAGGCCTACTTTCACGAACGGGTATGTTCCCCAAAGTCACGGGTCACTTGCCTGCCGCGCCCACCAACGTCGCTGCGCAGCCCAAATCCACAGGAGGAGTATCACCCACTTTTACAATGATACAGCCGCCGAGTGCTTTCGTAGGAACAACACCAACAGAGCTGAACCAAGAATCGCCTGTACGAACTACTACCGCTACTACTACTGGTTCCTTGATTATTCCCAACACTGACCCCAATGCTACAAGCACTATGAAATTGACCGGGCCAGTCAAAGTTGTGCAAGTACCAGTAGCAGGGCAACCGGGCCGTTTTGTTACAGGTCTTCTCCCCATGGTACCCCAACCGGAGCCACTGCTATTGGAAACCACGAAAAAAGGCAAGGCCAGCTATTTGGGACAGAAGCTTATACTCGCCGTTTTAGCACTGCTCATCATCCTTGGTGCTGGTGGTTCAGTCTGGTACCTCCATGGGCGAACGGGGACGAGTAAAACGAATGCCGGTAATACAAACACACCAGTTACTGGACATCCTAACCTCGCTGGCACCGCTACTGCACAGGTGCAGGCCACTGTCGATGCAAACGTGATACTTACAGACGCACTGTCCCAAAATATTCACAATTTCCCTATTAGCAAGAACGAGTTTTTTCAGAACAACGCTTACCATATCGCCAATACGGACGGAAACGCTGTGGCAGTCGTTCTGGCGGGACAGAATTTCACCATTCCCAATGCCTATACGCTGACGATGTGGGAGGTCAAAGGAGATGATGCCTCCAACAATAACTCGTTCGGTATGATTATCCGCTTTAGCCAGCAGAAAAAAGGCACCAAAACGGTGACCACCTTCTACAGCTTTGAAGTGGTCAATATCAACGGCGGGGAGTATCGTTTCTATAAGTACGACGATAGCCAAGGTACACCCGCTAAAGCCTGGACAGAGCTCTGGCACATGCCCTTTGGGCGCGAATATCACCAAGGGCAAGGGACGAGCAAGACGAATACGATCAGAATTTTCCAGAATGGTCCCAACTTTACCTTTAGTGTGAATGGTAAAGTGATTGGTAATGCCCACGATGGCACGCTGATTAGCGGCATGGTAGGTATGCTAGTGAATTTGAAAGGGACCGAAATCGCTTTCTCGAACATGCAGATTACCCATAAATAAACCGTAGTACATCTGTTTGGGTGTTTGTGCAATTGTGTAGTTGCCGTTCACCCACCAGATACCTGTCGGAGCAATAATGTGGAACAAACAGTGAGGAGGAACGTGTCGAGGGGCGTACCCGCATAACTGTGGAGTGTGGGATGTGAGGAAAGTAGTGCGTTTGCGTACTACAGTGGAGGAGGAGAGCGGGCAACATGGCGGTAACAATAAAAAGAGGTAACGCCTTGATACAAGCACAAGCATTGATTGGAACAATGCTGGGTACCTGTGATATACAAAAACTGCTTGGGCAAGGGAGTATGGGTGCAGTTTTCCTGGCCCAACAGTCGCAACCACCACGCCCAGTGGTGGTAAAAGTCGTATCACCAGCAACGATGCTGACGCCCAGCCAGCGTGAACAGTTCCTTGAACGATTTCAGCAAGAGATCAAAGCAATTAGCGCTTTGGAACATGCGCATATTGTACCAATCTTTGAACATGGCGAACAGAATGGCTTAGCCTACCTCGTCATGCCTTTTATGAGCGGTGGAACGTTATTCGATGTTCTGGCACAGGGTGAGCAACTCAAACTGCCACTCATTGCCTCGTATCTAGATCAGATGGCAGCCGCTTTGGATTACGCTCATGAGCGTGGCATTATTCACCGTGATATTCGACCCGCGAATGTCTTGCTAAACGCAGAAGGATCACTCATGCTGAGTGATTTTGGATTGGTGAAAATAGCTATCGAACGCCATAGTTCGCAGATGCGCCTGCTCAAATCTGCATCACCCATGGGTTCGCTGGAATACATGGCACCAGAACAGGTGATGGGGGACGTCATAGACGCTCGTACCGACCTCTACTCCCTTGGTGTAATGATCTACCAGATGGTGACTGGCAAACCCCCCTTTGCTGGCGGTACAGCCATACAAATTGCTACCCAACTCGTACAGGCATCGCCGCCACCCCCACGGCAGTTGCGCCCTGACTTGCCAGTTGCCGCTGAACAGGTCATATTACAAGCTCTGGCTAAACGATGCCAGGACCGCTATGCTCGCACTCAGGATTTTGCCAATGCTTTCCGTGCATCTCTGACCTCTGCAGGCCTACTCCAAGAAAGTTCGCCCGTGTCCCTCTCTGCTGAACAGAGTACAACTTCATCAATGGCCAAATTACGACGAGGTAGCCTGTTTGACCCTGTCTGGCAACAAACAACCGAAGTTGGATTGCCAAACTCTTCCGCGACCAGCGATGAGATAGCAGCGAAAAGCCAGCCTTTCACGTCGCATGCTCCTACTGCACCATCAACTACTGTGCCACTTTTGTCCCCTGACAGCGATCAGGATCATGGTTCGGCAACTCTTGATGGGCCCATAACAAAAACTTCACCACCGGAGCCAATACGTCTGCGTCGTGGCTTGAGATCTAGCCTCTTACGCCCGGCTAATGAAGAGAGCAGAACATCCTCTTCAGCACAGGCCGACATAGCCATGGGGGCAAACCATACAGTAACACCAGCCTCTAGCGAAGAACAACGCGAAATTGCTACCAGCACACAATCAATGCTCGGAGCTACGCTTGCGCCTATTGCAACCAAAACTACCACTCCAACTCAAATATCACCCCGACTTTTCGGCAATATGACACGTTCTTTAGCCGTCGAAAACAGCGAAATGGGAATGCTCAATACGTTCCCCATGCCTGTCAGCGAAGCGGGATCAATCAATACTTTCTCCATGCCCACTAGCGAAACGGGCATCACTAACCCTTTCCCCATGCCCGTCAGCGAAGCGGGATCAATCAGCACGTTTCCTATGCCTGAGAGCAAAAAAGGCACCACTGGCACACTGACGGTGCCTAATCCTGAATCACCTTTTCCTGCTTCCAATACCACCGGTTCTTTGATGATTCCAGGTAACGAGCCTGGCACGATGAAATTGACAGGCGCGATGAAAGTTGTACAGGTGCCCGTGGCAGGCCAACCTGGACGCTACGTCACCGGTTTATTGCCGGTACTACCGCAACCACAATTACCGCTACAGGAGACACCCAAAACAGAGATATCCAAAGCAGATGTTTTCAAACCACGGCTGTCCCAACGCCAGAAGATCACTGCCCTGGCAGTGGTAGTAGCACTGCTATGTTTCATTCCTGGTATGCTGCTGTTTGTCCACGTGCGCCCAAGCCAGATGGACAAAGGTGTTTTTCACAGCGAAGTTTATACACCCGATTGGTCAGCAATGTATAAAGCTCAAGCCACAGCTACTGCCCAAGCCAATTATATCTTAACGGGTGTATGAAAAAGTTGTAGGCAGGCAAGCAAAAAGGTGGTATCCTCATCTGTAAGGAAAAACGCCAAAACAGAGAGGACCCCTACCAATGGAAACGAACGAAAAGCTGAAAATAGCCCTGCTGCAAGAGACAGAACA
>JBBQXY010000092.1:0-22906 GCA_038209195.1 Ktedonobacterales bacterium
CTGGCGGCGGCAAAACCCTGCACCCACTCTGCATTTATATCCATCTCGTGCTAGCAATGAAATGCGGTAAGTGTTTGGGAAGTATTGTTGTTCTGAGTGAACCCTACTGCCCAAACGCTACGTATGGCTGGCACACGCGCTACTGACATCAGATCATTGGCAAGCGAACCAGGATTGGGACTATTGATTACACTCCAGAAGGTACCGTTCCAGTGCTCGATTAAGGTATAGTAAGGACCCATCGAATCGATGCTGCTGCGATAATCTCCCACAGACCAGATGTTGTTTGTGGAGATCACGGCTATGCCGTTCAAAATGTCCGAGGTTCCTTGTTGTGGGCTGGTCGTCATGCTCCAATTGGAGCCATTCCAATGTTCAATAAGCGGAGCGAACGTAGCTGAAGGACCAACACTATTCGAGTCCTCTCCTACAGCCCAGATATTGGTAGCGGAGACAGCGGAAACGCTGTTCAACATGTTGGTTGTCTGGCCGGGACCAGAGCTAGCGACGATACTCCAACTGCTGCCGTTCCAGTGCTCGATGAGGGTCTGAATACCGTTAGTCCCGGCCCCTGAGCCTACGGCCCACACGTTGTTTGAAGCAACGGCAGTTACACCAGTCAATTGCCCACCTTGTGGACTGGGACTGGATATGATGCTCCAGCTTATGCCATTCCAGTGTTCAACGAGCGTTTGATAGCCCTTTGTGGCGGAGTAATTTCCCACAGCCCAGATGTCAGTTGCCGAGATAGCTGAAATAGTGGCAAGGCCATTAAACACCGATGCGATATTAGGGCTAGATACGACGTTCCAGCTTATACCATCCCAGTGTTCGACAAGCGTTTGCTGAAAATTAGCGGCATTGTAGTAGCTGCCAACTGCCCAGATGTTGTTGGCATTGATGGCAATAACTCCGGAGAGCGAGTCGGAAAGGCTGCCCTTGACGTTGGGACTGGTGAGCACTTTCCATTGGGTACCATCCCAATGTTCCACGAGCGTGAGGCCACCGTTGCCATTGCCCGTTGTTCCAACCGCCCAGACATTGTTGTTCGAGATGGCGGCCACTCCATTGAGGAAGTTGGTGCTCGTACCAACGTTCGGACTGGAGATGGTTCGCCAGGAACCACACGCGAAGCGTATCCGCTGCGGATTCGCGGCGAGTACTGCTGAACCTCCTTCTAAGAGGGCTACTAGCACCACAACGAAGATGCAAAGTAGATTGCAATTACGCAGAAACTTCACAAGGCCTTCCTCCCCATTATTCATAAATATGGATCCATATTTATGATAAAATAAGTTGATCTACTGTCATTATAGCCGATCAATGGTAATATCCGCTATATACTTGGGATAGCAGTTTCTTGAGCATTCACACTTCCCACATAGGCACACTCACTGTAAAGAAAACATGCGTTACACGTGGGCCGTTGCGCATGGCAGATTTGTCGTCCATGCCGGATCAGATTGACGTGCAGCGCATAGACCCATTCGGCAGGTACAACCTTCGTGAAAAGCTCATGTGCCTTATCAGCGGAGACGTTCGCTCCAATCAGACCGAGCCGTTTACTAACGCGGTGAACATGCGTATCAATAGGGAAGGCAGGTCGATCAAGGTGAAACATCAGGACACACGCCGCCGTCTTAGGTCCAACTCCCGGAAGTTGACGAAGATAGTGTCCGGCTTCCTCAGTTGTACGCCTGGCGAGTTCATCATACAGATAGTGCGCGAGCGTTTTTGCTTCTCCCTGTGCTTGTTGCTGCTCTGTGAGCGTATGTAAGACGTCCTGAATACGAACTGATTTAATAGTAGCCAATCCGCCACTTTTGATTGCCTCGGCAATTTTATCGGTCGCTGTATCCCGCACATCTTCCCATGTTGGAAACGCCGTAACCAACTGCTGGTAGGCACGTCCTGAATTAATGTCTGAGGTATGCTGTGAGAGAATGGTCGCGATTAATCCTCCGAGTGGATCATGGTCAGGTTCGTTCTGTGGTTCACCATAGGCAGCAATAAGTTTTTCATACACCCGCCCTAAGTGCATCGTTGGTATCACGGATAATGGCATTTCTTTTTTCCTAGCAAATGGCTCACCGTTCGCTTAAATTTTTGGCCATAAAATGAATTTCTCGCCTACTTTTGTCCATAATAAGGGTGTAGAGTGGTGTTTATTCCCCACTTGGTAATAATGCTTGAGATTAAAAGCAAGCTTCTTTGCCAAATGTGGATCGATTGTCATTCAAATGGTCAAAAATCGGGTGATTGAGAAGGCCATTCTCAAAAACCGCCTGAAATTTAAGCGAACGGTGAGTAACAACTACGAAATTTTTGATACGGATCAAGTAGCCTCCATATCAGGGAAGCAGACAAATGTTTCCCAGATATGGAGGCTACTTGATCCACTTTATCATACCTAGCTACAATCACTTTGCACGATAAGCCTAGAAAGGCTTAAAGTTTTTGTGGAGCCAACCGATAGCCCATAGAGTGCAGAATAGCATTCACGCTCTCAAATTTCGGGTGACCGTCCTCCGAGAGTGCTTTTTGCACTCCCTTACGACTTAGACCAGTAGTTTCTGCTATCCAGCTTACGCCCTTGACACGACTAATAACTCGTAAGGAAGAAAGCAGTGTAGCAGTATCTGCGTCTTGAGCAAATTCTTCAAAAAGTTCGGTGATGTAATCATCAACCTCATCAGGACGGTCACGGAGGTATTCCTCCGTAATATCATCAATGGTTCTATAGTCTCTCATATTTTCTCTACTATCCCGAATGTAGCTTATCCCAATGAAGAGGGAACTCAGGAACTCGATAAATTGACGAGTTCAAGCTCACGTTTTTATTCTTCAATGAGATAAGCTACATTTTGATAAGTAGTCAGTCGAAAGATGATAAGAAGAGCTGATGGAGGAGGTTTAGTCGTGTTCATTAGTGAACTCCTTTCTTGGCAACCAGACACAGAGACATTTTGCCGAGTCTACTTTATAATAGTTTCTCACGATTTTTATACTCTTTCCAGTAGTCTTTTGCCCGTTGAATGTCATTTTTCTGACTATCTTTATCACCGCCAAGCAGGACAACTATTTTATTCCCGTGTTCCCCAAGATAAATTCTATAACCGGGGCCGAAAAAAACCGCAATTCGCTTACTCCTTCTCCAAGTAGCTTGCGGTCCCCATATATGCCTTGCTTCAGTTTTTGCAAACGCCTCAATATGTAGCCACGTCCCTTGGAATCTCGTAAATCGTAAAGCCACTCAACGAATGGTTCTCTATCTTTACCATCTATATAGTAAAAGATAACCTCTCTAGGGGTTGCTATATCTGTCAAACTACACTCTCCTATTGTTATACCATAGCGAACTGTAGTACGCACCCTCTTTAGAATTATACCATAGCGAACTGTAGTACGCAATCTCCTAAGAATGGGGAAAATGATCTTTGTTCATTTGAGACTTTTGGTGATATAGCTTTAGAGCATTAATGCTATTACTGATGATTGCAAAAGCTAACTTATTACGCTACACCTTGCGCCTACCAATATTGTTAGCGGAAAACTACCCCTTGTGATGTTGGGGATAATATATTATAATACGATCAAGAAGATGATGGGTTGCAGTTTGCCGATAGGAATTGATACAAACTTATCTTCATGAGAAGTCATTCGGATGATGAAGGTCTGGCCTTTTCATACCGTTCCCGTTAGGGCTTGTTGACATCACAAAATAAGAACACCTCACCCTATAAATCAAAGTGAGGTGTTTTTTTATTATCGTAAATGGAATGTACTACTATTAACTAAAGAGTTTACAAGTAACCTCATAGATTAGACTTCCGTTAGCAAAAAAGTCTCAAAAGATAAAGGAGTTTACAACGATGATTGATCTACGCAGCGATACCGTGACATTACCTTCGCCCGCTATGCGCGAGGCGATGTATCGCGCCGAGGTTGGTGATGATGTATATAAAGAAGATCCCACTGTCAACCGCTTGCAGGAGTTAGCGGCACAGATGACGGGAAAGGAGGCGGCGCTGTTCGTTCCCAGCGGCACAATGGGCAATGCCGTCTCAGTGCTGGCACACGCGGGTCGCGGAGAGGCAGTCATGGTGGGCAACCAGTCGCATATTTACCGTTATGAGGCAGGGGGAGCATCCACCCTAGGCGGCTCACCGATGTATGTCATCCCCACTGACGCGAACGGGATGCTCGATCTGTACCAGATCGAGGTGGGAATTTCCGATGGGAGCGATGAACATTCTGCCCTCACGGCATTGCTCTGTATCGAAAATACCCATAATCGTTGTGGGGGAGCCGTTTTGAACATGGAGCAACTGGCAGCGTTGAGCAGCCTGGCGCACGCACATGCGATGAAAGTTCATATGGATGGTGCGCGAATCTTTAACGCAGCAGTCGCGCTTGGCTTACCAGTCAGTATGCTGGCAGGCACTGTCGATTCCATGATGTTCTGCCTCTCCAAGGGGTTAAGTGCTCCTGTCGGTTCAATCGTAGTGGGCAATCGAGCGTTTATTGGGAAAGCTCACCGGATGCGTAAATTGCTCGGTGGGGGTATGCGCCAGGCGGGAATACTGGCTGCCGCTGGGATCGTTGCGCTGGAACAGATGGTAGATCGATTGGCAGAAGATCACGAGAATAGTAAGAAGCTGGCCTATGGATTGGCGGATTTCCCGCAGATTGAGATCGACGTGAACCGCGTCGTGACCGATATTGTAAACTTCGCGGTACTCGATACCCAGCAACAACGCTTGAATGATGCAGAGACACAGCGTTTCCTGACGAAGGCACAGGAACACGGTGTTTTGATGGGTACAATGGGCGAAGGCACGATTCGGGCTGTAACCCATTATGGCATCGTTGGAGAAGACATTACGGCAGCACTTAATGGCATTCGACGGGCGTTAATCGAAATGCAGTTAGCCTGATTCGATAGTGCTTATTACTTTTGGCACGGTTTTGCTCGCACAACACCGTGCCAAAACTATGTCTTCCGGCAGGTACTTTCTACACAAGAATAGCATATAATGCAGGCATAGAAGGAAATATTAACTTCGCGATAGAGGAGAAAGAGAATAATGTATCGACAACGTTCAGCACGCGGCCTGATTGGCGGTATCAGCGGTGGCATTTTCATGATTGGCCTCGCGATAGCCTTTTTCTCAGGGCACTTTTTACCGGTATTATTCGTCACTTTGGCATTTACGTCACTGTTAGGCTCGGTTAGTTCTTTGCGGCCTAATGGGATTTATGGAGGGCTGTATAGTTTTGTCTGGCTTCTGGGGCTAGCCTTCTGTTTTGTCTTTGGCTTCTGGCCCTGGATATTGGTGATTGTGGGTCTTTCGGCTATCCTGGGTGCTATGCGCGGAACGATCATGGCCGCAATACTGGGAATGGGCTTTCTAGGGGCCAACAGCATGACCAATCAGCCGCCCCCGTATCAACCTTATCAGCCAACACCTCCCTATCAGGAGCAACCTGGCTACCAACAGTACCAGCAAGGTTATCAGCCTCCTGCGCAACCACAGGAAACTTATCAAGAAGGTGGGCAACCACATCAGTATCCACCACCATCGCAACAACCACAACAACCACCGATGCAGCCGCAATATGATCAGCCACAGGCGCAATATCCACACCAGCAAATGCCACCACAGCAACAATAATGGTGAGACAAGCAACGGCGCGAGTTACCATAACATATGTTATGTAACTCGCGCCGTTGCTTGTCTCACCATGAGATCGTCTTCTTTAGAAGAGGGCTTTGCCGGAGTCCGTGTCAAACAGATGAATATGCGTGTTATCGACATGTAGGCGAATCTTGCCGCCTGAATGCGCAGCGGAGCGCGGATTGAGACGTGCTACTATCTGCTTCCCACTGGCGGTCATATAGACCAACAACTCACTGCCCAGATTTTCGACAACATCGACAGGGGCTTCAATTGCAGAAACACCTTGCTCTTCCACTGGAAGCAGCGCGATATCTTCCAAGTGCTCTGGTCGAATACCAAAGGTGAGATTTTTACCAGCAGCAGCTTTTGATTGTTCAATATAGAGCGGTGGCACCACTACCTGACCGATGTTTTCCATGACAATTCTTGTGCTTTCACCGTCGCTCACCACTTTAGCATTGGGGAAGAGGTTCATGGACGGAGAGCCAATGAACGCAGCCACGAAGAGGTTTGATGGATGATCGTAGAGTTCTTGCGGCGCACCAAGCTGCTGAATGATACCAGCATTGAGCACGGCAATACGGCTACCCATCGTCATCGCTTCGGTCTGGTCGTGGGTCACATAGATTACTGTTGTCTGAATGCGCTGGTGCAGTTTGGTGATATTCGCGCGCGTTTCAACACGCAGTTTTGCATCCAGGTTCGAGAGTGGCTCGTCCATCAAGAAAACTTGCGGCTCACGCACAATGGCACGACCGAGCGCGACACGCTGGCGTTGACCACCGGATAGCTCTTTCGGTTTGCGTTTGAGCAACTGGTCAAGGTTGAGCAGCTCGCCGGCTTCCTCTACGCGTTTTTTGATCTGCTCTTTGGGAACGTGACGGAGTTTGAGGCTAAACGCCATGTTGTCATAGACACTCATGTGAGGGTACAGTGCATAGTTTTGGAAAACCATGGCGATGTCACGATCCTTGGGTGGGACGTTGTTGACAATTCTGTCGTTGATGGAGATGGTGCCTTCGGTGAGTTCTTCCAAGCCGGCAATCATACGTAGACAAGTACTTTTGCCACAACCGGAGGGGCCGACCAATACGAGGAACTCTTTGTCCTTGATATCGAGGTTGATGTCATGGACAATTTCAACTTTGTTGAACCGCTTGTAGACATGGTCGAATTGAACACGAGCCATTACGGATACTCCTTTGCGCTCTCGCTCCAGGCACATTTTCAGATGTGACGCTGTAGCATTTTAAAAATAGAAGAGCTTCGCTTGGTGTCCTCGATGCACTGGTAGTGCCAAGTGGGAGTCATCGGGACCTCTTCACGTCTTGTTTACTACTATTCTCTCAACTGAGAAAGTAATATACAGACGCTTGCTAGAGCATACCATAGAAATCGCTAAAAAACAACGCATTGGGCTGTAAATTTTCGGTATTTTGACAGCGCGTAGGTTTTTTGATAATGCCCTGCACTTCTGCAAGGTTGCGAGAAGCAACTTCAATTGACGCGAAGCCTTGCAGCATCGTAAGATCAACGGTATAGTTTGTATCACATGGCTTTTACTTGATCTTTATTTGTAGGAGAGGAGCTGTCATACTATGGCGTTGACAAATTTTGCAGGAGCGGTCGCGGTCATCACGGGTGGAGCAAGCGGCATTGGTTTTGCTACAGCCAAAGCATTGCGTTCCAAAGGCGCGCATGTCGTCCTGGCGGATATCAATAGCCAGGGATTGCAGCAGGCAGAGGAGCGATTACGCCAACACAGCCCGGAGGCAACGGGTTCTATTTTACATGTTGCAACCGATGTCACCAGCGAAGAGCAAGTCCAGGCTCTGATGCAGCAGGCTGTCGCTACTTTGGGGCGTATCGACCTGGTTGTCACCTCCGCGGGTGTCGGTCATGGTGGCCCCATCGACCTGTTTACCGCGGCGCAGATGCAACAAATGATGAACATCAACTTCATGGGGACATACCACTGCGTACGAGCGGCTCTGCCCAGCATGCGCCAGGAGCACAGTGGACATTTCGTCTTCCTCAGTTCCGTGGCGGGCAAGCTCGGTGCCGCCTATCTTACCGGTTATTGCGCCTCTAAATGGGCGATCCGTGGTTTTTCATCGGCCTTACGCGTCGAACTGCATGGTACCAGGATAGGGGTGACAACTGTCTATCCGGCATGGGTAGAAACACCAATGATTCATCAAGACGAGGCGGGGATGCAGCATCTCAATGTAATAGCAATGCTCACGGCAGATCAGGTAGCCGCCGAGATACTGCAAGCAGTAGTGGATGATAGACGGGACTTGACGCTTGCTCCTAATCCAGATATCGCCATAATCATCGAGATTATGAAAACAGACCCCGATAAGGCCGAGCGACTGGCAGGAGAAGCCCTGCTCCAACAGAGAGGTCGGTAGTTCGTCACCAACTGTCGTGCCGGACAATCAACCAGCTATAGCTAGAACAGGCAAAGATTGCATGAAGGATTATGGCTTATACGGCCCTGGAAGTGCCACCTGGAAAATCGCCAGTGAAACGGTGATTGCACTCGGTGGTACTCGCGCTGTATTAATGCAAATTGCTCATCCCCTGGTAGCAACTGGAGTATGTGAGCACAGCAGCTATCTGACTGATCCATTAAGTCGGACGGAAAGAACCTTTGTGTTGGGGCAAAAGATTACTTTTGGCTCACACGCTGTGGCACATGAAGCCGCCCGCACGATCAATCGCTTGCATACGCACGTCCACGGCACACTGCCAGAGCAAGCGGGAAGCTTTGTCGGTGGCACACAGTATAAAGCACGCGACCCCGAACTCTTGCTCTGGGTGCATGCCACCTTAATCGATACCATTCTATCGACCTACCAGCTTTTCATCGGACCATTGAGCGCGGAAGAGCAAGACCAATATTATCAAGAATCGAAGACACTGGTGCGTTTATTGGGTCTCGCGCCTCAAGCTATGCCCGCGACAGTTGCAGACTTGCAACAGTATGTCAACGCTATGGTGGCGAGTGATAAGTTAGCGGCAACGCCACAGTCAAAGCTACTTGCCCAGCAGATACTCTTTCCACCTGTACCCGCGCTCTTGCGTCCATTCCTGCACCTGAACGCACAAATTACGAGTGCGCTACTCCCCCCACCTATACGTGACATGTTTGACCTGAAATGGGGTACAACACAACAACGCGTCTTTGACTTCTCTGCTCGTGGGCTGCGCCTGCTAGTTCCACGTCTGCCAAAGAACATACGTATGTTGCCAATAACGCGGCGTCTAATGGGGGTGGAAGCCCATGGGCGGCAACGACATCCTCCATACCCTCTGTCATTCTGACCCGCACCCTCTATCATTCTGACCCGCACCCTCTGTCATTCTGAGCCGCAGAAGCCGAAGCCCTCGAGCGAAGCGAAGGGAAGAATCTCTTTCTCCGACCACCTGTATACTTATCTCAGTGGTCGTTATGGTGTCCATTTTACTGAAGAGCCCGAAAAATTAATGGGAGGCGACGCCAGAGACAAAGAAAGCCAAGATAATCATCCAGCTAATCACAAAGGCGATCAGTACGCGTACGGCAACCCCTGAAAGTAACCAGGAAAAGCGGCGTGAAGTTTTCGCGGCAGATACTTGAGCGTTGATTCCATTAGAAGCCATAATAAAGCACTCCAATTTTCTTTTTCTGCTTCCTGTGTGGAAATGATGCAGGAAACAGTCTTATTGAGCATCATCCATGTAATACAACGGCTTTTGCTAAAGAAAATTAACATGGGGTACTTCTTAGCTTATTTTTGGACTATTTGGCCTTATTTGCCTTAGTAGAGCGACATTGCTCGCATTCGCAGCTGGCACGCAACTTTTCGTAGGTGAAGATACCTGTCTTATGACCATCCTCCCAGATTGGCATGAGACCATATCGCCCAATAGGCTCGATATTGACCAGGGTAGTCTCTTCAACGCTCAGGCTTTGTTTGTTCTGTAGCATGCCTGGTTGACCACCTTCACCAGCGCACCATGCGCAAGGGCAAGCCCAGCGTAAGGCCTCCCAACCATGGATACTTTCGTGCCCATCACTCCAACTCAAAATCAGTTGTCGGTTGTCTTCTTCTAATAAAAATGATGTCGGTGCAGGATGATTATATTGGCTCATTCTTTCATTTCCTTCAGTTCGTAACGGTATGTGAAGCATTGCGTGCATGGCAAAAACAGAATTTTTAGGTTTAGACTGCTATTGCGTCATCTGTACTATTATAGTATATTTCCTTCGGGTATTACCGTCTATCTTTTTGTTACCGCTCTGTTTTTTTCACGTTTTATGGAATAGACACAAGTTGATATAATTGGGAAGAATCGTTCCTGTAGTGATATGGTAATGGTATTATAGTCAGTAACAAAACAATAAGTTAGAACATTTGGAGTGGCATGCTATGGTTGAGACGGTAATTGTGATAGGAGTAACCTGTTTCGTTGCAGCAATGATTGGTGCTTTGCTTGCGATAAAGCTACAACAAAACTACATTCGGAAGCTGCAAGAGCAGAATCGGGCCTGGGAGCGTGCTCAGGAGAGCCATTATCGTAGTTGGGAACATCAGCAAGAAAAATACCGTGCTGAAATGGAAACGAAGCTCGTGACCAGGATACAAGAAGTACAAAGGGCATGGCAAGCATGGGAAGCTAAAGATGCTGAGCGCATTGCAACACTGATAAAAGAACGCGAGGAATCAGAGGCACAACTACATGCTAAGCGCGAAATTGCGCGTCTTCCGCGTATCGAAGACACTCCCTTAATACAGAATGCAGCACACCCACACCAGCATTATCTTCCCAATTGGCAACCACCTTTGTTACAAGGAGTAGACCTCTCCCAAAAAGACCTCTCGCACCGTTACTTGGGATACGCAGATTTGCGTGGTGCTCAACTCGTGAACGCCAATTTATTTATGGCAGACCTTTCGGGTGCCTTGCTGACGGGAGCGAATCTTACGGGAGCAGACCTATCAGGAGCAAATCTTGCAGGAGTAGATTTACGTGATGCTACGTTGGCAAATGCTAATCTGCATGTAGCGGACCTCCACGAAGCAATTTTAGTTGATGCAAACCTCCTTACAGCCCGCAATCTCACCACGCAACAGATTTATACTGCGCTTTACAGTGATACAACACTACTTGATCCTGCCATTAATATCACCAAGCCACGTATGGCAGAGGTACACAGGAAGCAAACAGTTGAGAATATCGTTGTGCAAGCTGAACAAGCAGAAGAGAATAACGCTATTGCACTTGACCAGCCCAACGACCAGCCAGAAATGAGTGTACCGACACTACTGACACCAGCACCACAAATGCCATCTTTCCTTGAAGCACTCGATCCACAGCGCTCAACTTCACTACCTGATGACGGGTTCCTTAGAGCTGAGGACGCTCACTTTTTACTGCCACTAGCATTAAGTGATAGCCTATTGGACCTAAAGGTAACAGATCTTCTAGTAGATAAACCAGAAAATAACAATATTGCAGAACCTGGTACGACCATTCCCAGGTGAGGATGTAGCGACACAGCAGAAGCAGAGGGAGATTTACTAACTCAGCTACTCCCAAGCCAGTGTAGGTGACGCGCCGCAAGTGGAATGTTGGCCCTAATAAATGCTGCAATTGACGTACGGAGTAGTGGCGATGAATCCCAGTCTGTACGATTTCTTGTGGAAAGATGCCATGATGAGTCTTGCGTACGAGTTTCGCGTACAGATTTAACGAGTCTAGCCAACCTAACAGGCCACGATGTGGAACGCTCAAGACCAATGTTCCTCCCGGCTTGAGGACGCGTTCGATTTCGCGTATGACCGCGACCTGATCGACAACATGCTCCAGGACATCCAAGAGCAGAACTGCATCAAAACTGGCGTCGTCAAGTGGCAGCGACTCGGCAGAGGACTGGAGATATATTCCGTCCGGATGTCTGCGCTTGGCCCAGGCAATATAACGGGCAGAGTTATCTACGCCAACCGTCGTATAGCCTTTGCGGGCCAGCTTGAGCGTGGAGAAGCCAAAGGCGCAACCGAGATCGAGCACCTTGCCCTCGCGCTTTGGTAAAGCTGCAATAGCTCTATCCCAACGTGCCATGTGTCACCTCTCCAAATTGACCACGCAATGCGATGGGCAGCAGAGCAGCAATATGCTGCATAACCGTGGTGCGTAAGGCCGAGTCCGTGTCTACATCATTCATTGCTATCGAGTTGGCAGTCAATGACAACGGTGCGCCGAATTGTGCATGCAGTTGCCCATCGACTTCCCACACTGCTGCTGGCACGAGCGGTAAACCACGCCGCGAGAGTGCCAGCAGCGAGCGACCGCTGCCCGGCAGAGCCTCTTTTAAACCGAAGGTGTTGCCTTCATCACCTTCGGGCATTACTCCAATACAGACCGGCGTTGTGCTGTGTTTTAAGAGACGAAGGATGCGCAAGAGCGCGAAACGTTGCCCCTCGACATGTTCACGAGCAATAGTCGGTGGCGTTACCAGTACTAAGCCCCAGACATTGGCAACACGTTGAATGATCCAGCGCGTCCCAGGCAACGTGAAACGCCCAAGACGTGCGCGATCGGTGGTAATGTAGTGAAAGGCGATGGGTTGGTCACGGTGCCGTGCCACAGCATCGATCAGTACGGCACCGCTCCACCCGATCCATAAATCGAGACGTTGGTAGTGATTGGAGACGAGGACAAAAGAGCCTGCGCGCGGAATATGCTCCGTCCCAGTGATTTGCGGCGGCAATGGCAGTTGGCTTAAGCCAAAGGCACTATCAGCGGCGATGGAACGAGGTGAATTGGTCAACATGGCGCGTCCCATTTCCATAAACCAACTAGTGGGAAGGCGATAACGAGTACGAGCAACACGATAGCGACGCCCTTTCCAGGGCAGTGTTTTGCCTCGCAACATAGAGTTGAGGGCAATACCCAGGAAACCAAGGGCAGCGAAGGGTGCCAGCAAGGCATAGGCCGCACGCACGCCAAAGCGTCGATACCAGCCCAGCATACCTGCTACCTGCGCACCATAGGCAAGTAGGGCGATACAGGCAATGCGCCAGGAACATTTGCGCCTCGCCTCGCCCAATAGAAGGAGCACAGAAGCTGCCAGCGTCGTACTCAAAGCAGTTTGGATACCTGTCACAGGTGAGTGCCGTAAAAACAGATAGGAATTTTTGCCAAAGCCATGGACAATAGCACGTAGCCCCGTGTACATACGTACCGCTACCAGTTGCTCCCCACGACATGCCAGCGGCGTCACGCCACTTTTCTTCAGGCTAGTTGCCAGCATAACATCGTCAATGATACTGTGGGCGGTCGCGGCATGTCCACCAGCGTGCATGTAGGCCGCACGACTGATGAGAAAATATTGTCCATTGGCAAGGGCTGAACCACTTGGACCATTCACACGCCGCGCATTCACCCCTACAAAATATTGTTGATAGGCAAATGGCAGTAACAAGCGCTCCCAGAATGAGTAGCATTGTTGCCGCGTAAATAACGAGAGGGCAGAAGCATCTTGTGCCAGAGCAAAAGCGACGGAGGAACGCACAGCTAATGGTGAGAGTTCTGTATCTGCATCGACAAACAATAACCAGGGATGTGTGCTAGCTCTCGCCCCTAGCCAGCAAGCGGCATTTTTGCCAGTCCAACCAGATGGTGGACCCTCACTTTCCAGCAAACGCACGCCACGTTCGGCGTAGTCCCGAACGATATCGCCGGTTGCATCGGTCGAGGCATCATTCACGACCAGCACTTCATAGAGTGGGTAGTCTTGCGCTACCAGTGAGTCCAGCAATCGGCGCATGTTCTGCGCTTCGTTGCGCGCTGGCACAATAATAGCGACGCCCGGCCAGGTGCTACCAGAAGGTGGTAATAGTTTGTTGGTGGGCAATACCTCTGGTAAACGCTGATAATTGCGCCCGGCACGCCAAGCAGTGAGGATTTGCCCAAAAGCTACCAGAAGAGGCCATAAGAGAGCCTTCCCCGTAGCTGGTGATTTTTTTCGCTGCTTCATGCTCGCTTCACCTCAATGGTTTGCAATCCACTAGAGCCAGCGGGATAGACTGGCTGCTCTTGCGCGTCTTGTGGGATACCTAAAGCATCGATCATACGTGCGGTTAGATGAAATTGCTGCGCCGTCACAGGCAAGACAATACGCCACTGCACCCAGGTATAGGCCGATAGCGGCGGAATATTCATCGCAGCATCAATCCAGGGGCCACTATCCACGCGCACCTGTACCATAGAAATGCCACGTAAACCGCCAAAAGCTACCCCTGCTACCAGTATAGTAGTGGTGTCTACAACTTGAGCTACGTCAATACGCGCCATGGGATGTACTTTACCAGCTTTCCAGCCAGTATGTTCCCAGTATCCTCCCGTTGGTGAGTCGGTCAACTCCATTCCCTGCAACCATTTGATGTTTCTAAAACCGTACCAGCCCGGCAACAAAAGTCGCACTGGTGCGCCATGGGTCTGCGAGAGGGTTTCGCCATTCATGGCATAAGCCAGTAAAGCTGCATCGGGAGAGAGTTCTGCTCGGCTAAATGGTTCGTCAAACTGGTCGGCGGCATGGAAAACAATGGTGCTGGCCTGTAGGTGTGGCTGGGCCAGTGCTAATACGTCGGACACGCGCACACCAGACCAGAGCGCGGTACTCATCAGATGCCCATCAATGGGATTATCAACACAGCGCATGGTGGCATACAGCTCTACGCGAGGCAAGCGTAGTAATTGTGCGTATGAAATTGTCAAAGGGGTGCGCACCAAACCCGTTACGTTCAATGTCCAGTCCTCGGCTAGCAGCAATGGTTCCGTGGTATCTTTACCATTGACATAGAATCGCGCTACGGGTGTAACTTCCGCCTCCATACCATTGACTGGAAAACCGCTCTGACGCGGTGCCGGGGGTGTAAATGGGAAGAGACGGCGAATGGGAGTCCCCAAAGCAAAGAGTTGTATGGCAGCGGTACTCCACAGTTCGTAAGTGGAAAGCGCGGCAATGCCAACGGTTACTATTGGTGTACCTAACAGCATGCGTAATAGTTTGCGCCGACCGGCAACAGGCTGCGCTTTCTGACGACGCCAGGTTCGTGTCCACAGCAAAATGGGCACAAATAACGCGCCAGCAATAATCGAGGCGACTACACTTAGCGGTGTTTCAGCCATACTGCCCAGCCAGATACCTGCACCAAGAGATGTCAAGGTTATGGAGAGCCAACGTAAATACTGGCTGACGGTCGGTTTGAGAGAAAAAAGAGCGGGAGCTACCATGCCAAGCAGGCCTCCCAACGGCATCAGCAAAGCAATGGCTCCGATGATGGCGAGTGGTCGCGCAAGTGGGCCTGTAAGTTTCAATATAATGTCGGCTAATGCTACTGGTGTATAGGAGATAACAAGTTCAATAACTGGCTCTATACATGATGGTTGCCCAAAGGCTGCGCTGAGCAAAAAAGAGGGGAAAAGTGCTAGTGGGACTGCCCACACACCAGCCTCATAACGCTTATTTACATCTCGCCAATTCATACTACCTTGCCTCTGTACTGCTTGTTCTACTGCTCTTACTATAGTCAGTGCGTCAAGAGTCACAGAATAAAGGCCTAAAGTTTCATGTGTTTGAGGAAGTTTTGTACTGTGCGTTGCTCGATGGGCGTCCTTTCGGTGTAGGCGAGAATTTCTTCTTTTTGGTGGGCATACATTTGCTTGATCATTTTCCGTGTAGAGAGGTTCATGCCCTTTGGTGAGGATTGACCGATTTCGTAGAGAAAGCTGATCATATCCAGTAGTTTCAGTTCATCGTGTAATGTCTGATCTTCCTCAATCGAAAATGCGCTTAGGATATCGTTCTGGATGGTCTCGATAGCCTCTTTGACGGCCGCCGTTTTGAAATACGGTAAGATATCACCAATGACTGCCTCGTGGGCGTCATGTACCAGGGCCAGGGTGACCAGTCGGTCACGTTTTTCTTGTGGGTAGGAGTTAAATGCGGACCAGTAAAGTGCTAAGAAGGCGACGGCGACCGTATGCTGTCCAACGTTCCACGTTCCAAAGCCTGAGACACTGTATACCCTGGGGATGTTGAAAATATTCATTAGGAAGTCCAGGTGTGGGTGTTTCGAGACATGTCCTAGCATACCCTGCGGCGTAAAGATGTGTTCGTAGTCAATGTGTTCATCCATGTGGGTTTGCCTCCACTGTTTGATGGTAACGCAAAGGAGGGAGCGTCATATTGAGAACAGTATGCCATAGTTCTCTTTACGCTACAAGCAGAGCAACAACCTCGTCCTGAAAATGGGGAGAGGCCGTTGCTCACAAAAGTGCTGTAACTGTAGCCATGATGGGCAGGGCCACAAAAAAGATTGAGCAACTCCTTCAGTGGACTCAAACCAGATGCGTCCAGCGTGCCGCTCAAGAAGTTCACGAGAAAGATACAGGCCAAGTCCGGAGCCCGAGATGTTGTGGGTGCTTGTATTGTCCACTCGTGCAAAGCGCCCAAAGAGGCGAACCTGCTCGTGCTGCGGAATGCCAATGCCATGATCACGAATGGAGATCACCACCTCTTGCGCCTTTTGTACCACATTGACCACACACTCATGCACCTCTGTGCCTATGAGAACTACCTGTGCAGGCGTAAAGAGAAGTTCGTCCAAGTACATTTGCGCCTGCGGGCCGTCCAGCACCGTTTGACGCACCTGGCGAGCAGCAGCGTTCTCACGCCGGACCTTGCCCTGACCATCAACGAGGGTAATACCATCAGCGAAGCTGTCAAACATCGTTTGCAATTCTGTTGCTTGCACCTGGGACAGGCGAAAGAGGCGGGCGTTTTCCAGCGCGACAGCAGCTTGCCCAGTCAGGTTCAGCAGAATGGCCTTGTCTTCCTCCGTAAATTGGTCAGGTTCAGCATGGCCCAGGAGCAGTCCACCACGTACTTCTCCTGCGCGATCAAGCAGAGGAGCTCCCAGGAAACTGCGCACCATCGGATACCCATGCGGAATACCCGACGATGCTAATTTGTCGGAGAGTAACTGCCCTCGCGCAAAACAAGGGCAGCTTCCCTCTTATCTGACAGTCGAACAGCCAGAGGATCTGAAGCAGCAGACAGGAGATCGAGAACATCAGCCACTAGGACAGGGACGCTGTGGTGGAAGATCGGGGCCAGGATTTCTTCCCCTCCCCGTGGCATGTGACGCAAGAGTGCTTCCTGCTCAGGCGTGACACCAACGATAGCAGCTAGATGGAAAAGCGGGATTTCTCCTCATTCTTGAGATGTGCTATACTACAAGCCATAGGTTGCAAGGGTGGAGGTCAAAGAAACTCCTAAGGAGAAACGGATATGAACGATGAACAGCAACTGCCACTGGCAGGAAAAATTGCCTTAATCACGGGTAGTAGCCAGGGTATAGGACGAGCAACCGCCGAGCGACTTGCGAAAGCGGGAGCAGATATCATTATTAATTACCGCAGCAGCACCAATGCCGCCCATGAAGCGCAAGCCACTATTGAGGCACTGGGCCGACGATGTATAGCTATTCAGGCCGATGTGAGCCAGGAAGAACAAGTAAGCCATCTCTTCGCCGAAGCCAACAAGGCCCTGGGGCCGATCACGATATTAATCAACAACGCTGGTACCACACGCGATAAACTTATTCTCCAGATGTCTCTGGCTGATTTTGAGCATATCATTGATAGTAACCTACGTTCGGCATTCCTTTGTACCAAGGCGGCATTACGCGGGATGATGAAGGCGCGTTGGGGGCGTATCGTCAATGTCTCTTCGATCGCAGGGCTCCTTGGGTCAGCAGGACAGGCCAATTATAGTGCCTCCAAGGCGGCTATCATTGCCCTTACGATCAGCACTGCGCGCGAAATGGCTAGCCGCAACATAACAGCGAACGCCGTTGCCCCAGGCTATATCCCCACCGACCTCACCGCCAATTTGTCAATACAGCAGCGCGACTTCATCTTGAACTCCACGCCAGTTGGTCGTTTCGGCACAACAGAGGAAATTGCCGCAGCGATCAGTTTCCTTTGTTCACCGGATGCCGGCTATATCACGGGTCAAACCCTCTGTGTTGATGGTGGTATGGCAATGCATATTTAACCAAGCCAAACAAATGAAACAAATCTGGTGCAAGCACTCTCTAACAAGTTAATGTACCAATGTCGGTCAAGGAGGCTACACCTATGAGATTAATAGAAACAGAAGAAACAAACAAGTTTACATACGAAGCATTTGCGGCACATCCATTTTATACAGAGATTAATCGCGCACTCGTTCGACAAGCGCTGGCGCACCTTACGGGCAGAGCAAAGGAAACCCCACTCAAAATCGTCGATATGGCTTGCGGAACAGGGGCTGTGACGCGCCTGATTGCGGAGGAGGTCCTCAAGCAGGGTCGTCAAGTTCATCTCATTGGAGTTGATCCAGCCGCGGATGCCTTGCGCTATGCGCGCAAATCGATGGAGGGAATAGGCGTACAGGCTGATTTTGTGCAGGGCGAGGCCGAAGACCTCCCTCGCATTGTCCAGGGCGCCGATGCTGCATTCTTCTGCAACGCTATCCATCTCGTTCCCAACAAACTAGCAGCCTTTCAGCAGATGGCCACAATCTTGGCATCGGGTGGTATCTTTGCTTGCAACAGCGCATTTTACGAAGGAACGTATGTTGAAGGCACTGACCGCTTTTACCGTCTATGGACACGTCGAGCTGTAGGCTGGTTGCGTAAAGAACATCCCGAAGTACGACTCTCGCGCGAAGAAAAAGCGATGGCGATGCAATGGCTCACCCCAGATGGCTACTTTTCATCGCTCCGGGAGGCAGGTTTCGGCAGCGTAGAAGCTGACTATCAGAATGTCCTCATCTCATTAGATGCCTGGCGCGACCTGGGACAATACTGGCTCTTCATCGAGGGCGCACTTCCGGGTGCACCACTGGCATACGCGGCAGACGCGCTCAAATATGCGGTCTACCAAGCAGGCCAAGAGTTAGGGCTGACCGAGGTACCACGTACCTGGCTGCAAATCGTCGCCACAAGGGACTGAACCCAAATGAATAGCCAACTCCCAAGACTTAGTCTAACGAATGGGCCATGTGCTATGATATTGATAGTTCGTTTCTTTATCATAAATCAAGCATGTAGGATCTATAGCTGATCCTTAATGACAAAACAGGAGTCACGTTACATGCAATGGGCTGTCTTATCGGCTGCGTTTCTCGCCTCAGCAGTTGAATTTGTTGAGGCATTCACTATCGTTCTCGTAGTGGGAGTGACCATTAACTGGCGTAGTTCGCTGGCAGGAGCGTTTGCTGCTGCTGCAACCCTCGCTGTTATTATTGGCACACTCGGCGTTGCGCTGGTCCAATTTGTCCCTATTGGCGTTTTGCGCTTAGTCGTGGGCATCATTCTCATACTCTTTGGCCTGAAATGGCTTAAGAAAGCCATACTTCGCTATAGTGGCCTCAAAGCACTCCACGACGAAGAGGCTATTTTCGAAGAGACCCGAGCTGAAGTGCGGGCACGCGGCGAAACAATCGCCCCTCGTTTTGAACCCTTTGGTATTGCCTTAGCCTATAAATCTGTCCTGCTTGAAGGGCTCGAAGTAGCGTTTATTGTCATCACTTTTGGCAGTAGCGCGACGAGCAATGTTTGTAGCAATACCTGTGGTATCGGCTCAGCAGCCATTGGGGCCGCCATCGCGGGCATCCTGGTCATCCTCGCGGGCGTCCTGGTACGCGCACCGTTGACCAAAGTGCCAGAAAATTCCTTGAAATTTGTCGTCGGTATCATGCTGACGAGTTTTGGTACGTTCTGGGCAGGTGAGGGTTTCGGCGTCAATTGGCCATTTTCTGATGCCTTTATTCTGGTATTGGCTGCCCTTTATCTGGTCGCTACTTTTGTTCTTGTCACGATACTCAGGCAGACCAAACAGCAACGTCTAGCAGTGGTCGGTACAACTGGCACTTTAGCTACGAGTAGCGAACAGGACACCGTAGCGGAAAACAATCGTACCAAGGTTTCCAGTAGCGAGAAGAAGGAGGCAAATTAATGAAGGTCATTAAAGCCATCTACAACTTCCTCGTTGGCGACATGATCATCCTGGTTGGGATCATCATTGCGATAATCATCCTCGCCTTGATCAACGATGTGGCAGTCCTCAATCCCCTACGAGTAATATCTGGCATCTTGCTAGTCGTTGCAGTGATAGGAGTTCTAACAGCGACATTACTGCGCGAAGCATTGAGCAAACGCTAGCTACCTCTGGGTTACCCTTAAGGTTTTTTATGGAGAAGCAGGAGAGCTTCCGCAGCTTGCAAGCTGCGGAAGCTCTCCTGCTTCTCCATAAAGTAGAACATGGTGTAGCCACTAGAGGCTGTACTGTTCCGTTGACGAGCGGGGATACAAGGGGCCGCCGCCTGTATGGACTACTCACATCGTAACTAGGTGCGTGCCAGCACATCGTAGCCACCTTTGCTGGCCTGGATGCAAAGATCGCACCGTTCCCCCGGCTACGATGTGTTGGCACTCTCGGGGGTCACGATGTGAGTAGTCCATACACCGCCCCTTGACTGGCACGCTGTCTACACCCTGCCTGGGGGCAGGTAATACAGGTAATAGGGCTGTGCCCTCGCCTCCCCTTTCCTCCGCGGCGCAGGGATGCAAGGGGCGGCGGCCCCTTGACCGGGTTCGAGGGCTGTGCCCTCGCCTCCCCTTCCCTCCGCCGCCGAAGGCGGCAATAAAAGACTTTTGAGAAACCTTGAAACTCTGTTCTATTTGATTGACTATAGCTAAGTAAGCTGGTAGAATAAGGTATAAAAAGTGCGTTTAGAGCTATTTTAGCAGTAAGGCTAATACTATGCATAATTCTGGGTCATGGCGTAGTTTGCTCAAGACAATTATTAGTGATCCGCAAGAAAAGACCCGTCTCTCTGAAGAATTGGGTATTCGTGCCATCACATTGACGCGCTGGGCAAATGGCGAAACAGATCCTCGGCCTCAAAATCTACGGCATCTACTGGCGGCCATCCCACAACATCGCGAGCAAATGCTGGACCTGATTCGGGAGGAAAGTGGGTTTGAAGATTTTTCAGATGCAGGTATTGATGATTCTTCCAGTGAGATTCCAGCAACATTTTATAACAGCGTCTTTACCGCTCGTGCTGCTATGGTTGATACCATGCGCTACTGGTCAATTTCGAATCTTATTTTACAGCAAGCGATTGGCCAACTTGACCCAGATCGACTGGGCATGGCTATTCAAGTGGTGCGTTGTATGCCGCCCTCGCAAAGCGACCAAAAGATTCATAGCCTGCGTGAAAGTGTAGGAATGGGTACACAGCCATGGATAGGTGATTTGGAACAGAAAGCTATGTTCCTAGGAGCGGAATCTTTGTGCGGCTATGTGGTTACGCTATGTCGCCCGGCGGCTAACCAGAATGTTGATGATTTGAATAATCTCATTCCAGCCCATCGTGTCGAGCATGAGAAAAGTGCCGCAGTTCATCCTATTCTTAACGCTGGTCGCATTGCCGGCTGCCTCCTGGTTTCCAGTACCCAGGTCAATTATTTTTTATCCCATGGGCGTATCACACTGATTGAAAAATACGCTAATTTATTGGCCCTGGCCTTTGAACCTAGTGAATTTTATGAACCCGAAGTAATCGAACTACGTTACATGCCCGAACAGACAGTTCAGAAAAGATTCTTTACCGATTTTCGACAACGTGTTGCCAAAACTATGATCGAGTCAGCAAGAAACAAACAGCCAGTCAATAACATTCAAGCGGAACAGTTGGTGTGGCAAATGGTGGAGCAAGAACTATTTGAATATCAGCATGTGAGCAACCCCTAACACGGCGTTTTACAGGCAAAAATGTTTGACGATTTTTCTTCGACAATAGAACCAAGCTGGACACAAACGTGTATTGGAGGCGGTATACTTCACTGCGAGCATTCTATATTGCGTATGGAACTGCCAGTAGCAGCAGCAGGGCACTATGCTGACGCACAGATTGATGACTATGCAAAGCTAGCACGTTCAGCATTCCCCTGGACGCCACCCTTGCGCATGAAAGTGCGCGCGTGTTCATCACATCCAGCAGCACAGACAAACAGTCTTGGAGAACAAGCTTCTGTGTTGCGCGGTACCGCGGGTTTTGGTTTCTGGAACTATCCTTTCTCGATCCGTGGAGACATCCTCTTCTTGCCAGAAGCGATTTGGTTCTTTTACGCCTCACCGCCATCAAATATGGCTCTGGTACCAGGCGTGCCTGGTTGGGGCTGGAAGGCGCAAGTCATCCATAGTATGCGCCTTGGTGCGCTCACAGCTACTATCCCGACGGCGTTATCAACGCTCTGGGGACGCGTATCAGGTGAAACCCGTTATGCAACACACTGGCTGCAAAAATTAAGTGGCGCACACGAGGCAATCATCCCAAACGCAATGGACAACTGGCACACGTATACCCTCGAATGGCGACAAACCGAAGCGCGCTTCTGGGTTGATGAAAAACTCATACTGATCGCTCCCCAACCACCAACACGACCACTCGGCTTCGTGGCCTGGCTTGATAACCAATATGCTATCGCTACACCACGAGGGGTTTTGCGCTTTGGCTCAGTCCCCTGTGAACCCGAATGGTTTGCCATCGATAGTATTACCATCGAGTGACATGCAGGCGTGTGGAGGGCCGCCACCTCTTGACTGCACCCTGTCCGGGGACAAGTAATACAGGGAATAGGACTGCGCTCCATTGCTCCAACCACCTTCATGCGGTAAGCAGGGATGCAAGGGGCCGCAGCCCTATAGGCGTCAAGTTAAGGTCAGAGGCGATGGCAACGAAGCGGCCTTGGGAGCGGGTGCATTCGCAGGAGATGGGAAACACTGCCAGACCCCCACCCACGGGCGACCACAAGGGTCCCCACCCATCCCCACACCACTCCCGCCCCTACGAGAGGCCGCCTCTCCCTCCGGTAACTTGACGCTTATGGGATGCAAGGGGCTGTCGCCCCTTGACTGGGTTCTAGGGCTGCGCCCTAGCTCTCCCTCCCTCCTCTGCTTAGTGGGGATACAAGGGGCCGCGCCCCTTGACTGGGTTCTAGGGCTGCGCCCTAGCTCTCCCTCTCTCCTCTGCTTAGTGGGGATCCAAGGGGCAGCGCCCCTTGACTGGGTTCTAGGGCTGCGCCCTAGAGCTCCATCTCTCCACGGCTGCG
>JBBQXY010000093.1:0-22708 GCA_038209195.1 Ktedonobacterales bacterium
GGTCATCTTCATCTTTCCGGCTTTGACATCGCGTAAAAGATTCTCCATGCCCGTCACGAGATTTTGGCCTCCGCTCTGTATTGTCTCACGAATGACCTGTGGATTGGTGAAGGCCGTGTTCGTTGGGCTGATGGCATCCAAGAAGAGGCGCAGGTAGAACATCATCTTGCGTTGCTGCTTGTCATCCAACCTCTGTACCTCGGATGCAGACTTGAGCATGGTGGTGGCTGCAAGCAGATAGCTCTGCTTGAGAGCGTCAAAAACCGGATTCTTCTGCCAATCCTCATCACTGAAGCGTTTATCGCCTTTCTCCGGCACAATTATTGGCGCGCTATCTTGACCAAGTCCCCAGAGCTTCAAGGTCGCGGCTGTCATTATCTGCGTGTATTGCTGAACATATTCAGTATAGTTGGCCCATGTACGCGCTGGATTACGCATGGCATCAAGCCAAACTTGCTGAAACACACGAGTCATGCCGGCAGGATCAATCGGCATTATTTTACTGTTGGGGTTTGCCTGCCAGAGCTGATCAATCAAGACAAGCCACGGGTCTTTCCCACCGTCCACTCCCGGTCCTACACTTGCTTGTAAGGCTGGATTTCCCTCCATTGTATCCTTGATCAATTGGCTCCAGGCAGCAAAGGATTTCTGTTCATTGGATGTTATCTCTGCCATAGCTGTGCTTTTCCCTTCATAGCCTTCTCTCTGATCGGCTGAGTCGCCAGGCTAGAAGTGCTAGTCTCGGTGTCACTCTGCATGAGAGAGTCTACCCTATTGTATCATATTTGTACCTTTTGCGTGCGGAGGGCGTTGCCCATCATTACATGGCGTGGTGATTGGTACTCTCTCCTTTAAACTCCAGAAGGTCACTGTGGATGTGTTGGAGCTTGCATTCCATGTCATGGATTTTGGAAGCCATGACTGTCATTTCCATCTCCGCTTTCACATCGACTTGATAGTCAAGGTCAGCCTTAATGCGGTCTTTGGATGCCTGTCGATTCTGACTCACCAACACGAAAATGGAGAGAAAAATGGCTTCGAGCGAGACGGCCATGGTGAGAAATTGAAAGGGATACGGGTCAAATTGGAGCCTCCTCGGCCCTACCGTGTTCGTCACAAGCCAGATCACAAAGACCACCAGGTTGATCAAAAGAAAAGGGATAGAACCGCTGAACGTCGCAATCAGATCAGCAACGCGCTGGCCTATGGAGAGGTGCTCATCGATTTCATCATTGAGATTGCGGCTGATCCGTGAGCGCAGGATATCATCTGTGTGCTTGAGACGCTGACCCAATTCCGTCAGGACGTCAATGGCCGCTTCAGGTCGTCGGCGTAAGAAATCAAAGAATTCGTCGCGATCTAGTTCAAGCGTCGCGACTTCCCCCTCTGAGGTGGCACTCGCTGATCGTGTGTCCCCAGTCAGCATCGATAATTCGCCAAAGAACTTCCCGGGGCCAAGTACGTCGAGTACGACCTTCTTGCCATCGGTATCGGTCAGCCAAATCTCGACCTCTCCCCGTTCGATGATCTGGAATGAAGAGCCTTCCTCTCCAGCTTTCATGGCAACTTGTCCTGCCTGGAAGATACGTTCGGTCATCAGGGAACGCAGTTCGCCGCGCTCTTCATCATCCATATGAGAAAACAGGGGGATCTCTGCGAGGCGTTGCGTCGTGACACTACTCATAAGAGTATCTGCTTTCTTTTTTGTGTTAAAACATACTCAGTTGTTGCACTTTACCTGCCTGAGATGGTTCCTTACCAACTACGTCAAGACACGTATCCTGCAATACATCGCACTCTTCTGCAAGAGTGTATGGCCGGAGCCCGGCAAGGTACCGATTGAGAATATTCTGGGCAGAGTTTTCGTCTCTATCCAGAACCAATCCACAGTCTGTACAGCAATACGTTCTCTTCCACAATGGCATTGGTTGCAGTTTGCCACATGCACTGCATTGCTTCGAGGTATTGCGCTCATCTAACATCACGAATGCTTTCCCATAGAGGACACATTTGTAAGCAAGCATCTGGATGAAGGTATATAACCCCCAGTCGTTGTAGACCGCTCTATTCAAGTGCTTATTGCGTTCCACATGGTGCTTGGTGACCATCTGCCTCTGAGAAAGGTCTCCCACCACCACGGTTCTCTCAACCAGCGTGTGGGCTATCAAGTGTGATGCTTTATGCAAACTATCCTTTCGCTTGTGCTGTTTCTTCTCGCTGACGCGCTTAGACACTTTTGACAAATGGATGTATCTACGTGACTTCTTCTGACACTTGGAACGTTTGGAACGGAGCTTGTCCAACTGCTTATTGTACCACTGGTGCCCTTTGAAGCCGCCAATATGGTAGATGCGCCCTTGCTCATTTGTTCCTACCGCCAGCGTTTTCATGCCTACATCAAAAGCGACGATCTCGCCTTGTTGCTGCGCTTCCTCTTGTCTTTTGTAGGTGAAAGACGCGTAGTAGTTCCCTCTCGCATCACGGCTAATAGCCACTTCTCCAAAGTTCTGAGGTGGGTTTTCGGTAAGGGTGGCAATGATGGGCATGAACATTTTGTGCTTCTTGCTTTTCCCACCTGTGGGTAAGATGAGCGTCTTGCCCACGACTTTCAGGTACATCGCAGGGTAACACAGGGTAAAGAAGCAGTGTCGTGGTCTCACTCTGGGAAAGCCTGGAGTCTCGCCTGCCTTCACCCGACGAAAGAACGCTTTCATGGCATGGTCGAGACGATAATAGACTTCAGCTAAGAGCTTGCCATACACATCATTAAGTTCAGGGTCATGTATCCGGCTCTCAGCCAGGGTCTTCTTACAGTCGTTAAAGTTCCACCGTTCTCCCTCTTTGAGACGCATGACCCACCAATTGTAGAGACCCCGACACTTGCTCTGCATGAACTCCAAAGTAGCGGCGTCCTGTTCGGAAACCTCTACCTTAATCTTTGTGCAAAGCAGCATCTTTCATCGCTTTCTTGTAGGAACGCAGTCCGTACAACCTTGACGAAAAAACGGTCACGATAGCCATCAAGTCCTGAACCATTTCCTGTTCAGGGGAAAGTGTATCCCCGTTGAGAATGATGATCTGGCAATTGTGCCGTTCGCAAAACGTTTCAAAGTAGCTATACCCGAAGCGTACTAAGCGATCCCGATGGGCAAGCACAAGGTGTCTGACTTGCCCTAGTTCCACCTGTTCCATCAACAGGTTAAAGTTCTTCCGTTTGTAGTTGAGACCGCTTCCTATGTCCTGTAACCACGCATCAACCGTGATATTGTGAGTAGCACAGTACGTTTTCAATGCCTCAACCTGCTTGAGCAAGTCGGGCTTTTGAGCGGCGGTTGATACTCTGGCATACGCAAGCGTCCTCCCTGTCTCGTGCGCTTTGAGTCCCATGTACTCCAGGTACTGGTCATGCGTGTAGAACCGCCGATTTGTCGTAGGGGACCGATGGGCAATCAGTTTCTTATCTCGATCCCACTTTTGTAAGGTCTTGGTCGCCTTGCCGATGAGTTGCCCAAACTCTTTCGGACTATATGTACTCGCCATGAGTATATTGTAACACATTCAGGCACATTATGAAGCACTGTTCTTTCTTTCCTTCTTTGTGTGGAATCAATGTGAGCAATATGGCTGTTCGTATCGCACATTGCTGCAGGCAAGTATAGTTCTAAGAAACTAGCGTATGCTAGCGACTCAGCTTTGTACACCTGTTGCTAAGCGTACCGGATTGACTACACAACCCTCTACACCCTTTGCAAAAGCATCGGGTGCTACTTTTCTGATGATGTTGTAGGCCCCGTTCACATCGGCATGGATAAACGTGCCACACCCAGAGCGGAATAGCCCACGCTTGATGCGCTTACCAGCATACACCTCATGTTTTTTGATCTCCTCATGGTCGAGAAAGCTGCACGTACTGGTATAGCTCTCTTCCGTGAGAATGACTTGGATGCCTACGAGCTTTGCTTTGTAGGTGAGCATGTCGATGAAGCGTGCATGGGGAACCTGAACAAAGTTCTGATTGGTGCGCTTTCCTAGGTTGATCTCCTGTTTCCAGCCATCATTCTTGCCAATCACCACTGTTCCTATGCCCTCGGCTACCAGCAGGTCTATGATCTTGCGAGAGGCTGAGTGCAAGAAGTGATTGATGCGCCGTGTACGAACGGTGGTTAAGCGGTCGAGCTGATGGGTGGTATGCTGCTTGTTGGGCAAGCAGGATTGAAGCCTTGCGCGCTCTTTGTTGTAGTACTGGTTGATACTTTTGACCGGACACCCGTTAACAATGCGTGGCACGAACCCACTCTTGTTTGATGTTAGCGTGGCCAAATTATTCAACCCGATATCAATACCGGCTATGAGCGATGCGTCAACATCATGGTGCTGCTCTTTCACCTCATAGACGACTTCCACCACGTAGAACCCTGAACGTGGCACGATACGGACCTGAGCGATCGTGGTCTGTTTGGTCTGCACTTCGATAGGTAATCCAGAAGGTTGTATCACACCGCGTTTCAATCCGTTCTTGCTGATGGCCTGAAGAGTGTAGACCAGCACATTCCTGCCGCATGTCTTGTCTTTGTACTTCGGCAGTTTGGGATGTCCGAGAAACTTCTCAGGGTACTCGTTCCATACAAGACATGCGGCAAAGTAGCTTTTCCAGTTCTTGTCAAGCAGTTTCAGCACGTGCTGAGCGACTTTCGCGGGTAACGCTTTGTAGGCTTCATGCCCCTTCATGAGGTGATAGACCTCTTCATAGGGCAAGGAGCGATGTTCAAAGATGTAGGCTTGCCGTACAACGTAGTTGGCAGCATTGTACAGGTTCTTCGAGGCAAACGCCGCCGCGTCAATGACGGCATAGCGCGTATCGCTCTTATGAATACAATGTTGCTCGACGAGTTGCATGCTAATCTTCATCCTTTGCGGCTAACTGCTTGACAATGGTTTCGGTTTTTTGGGTGGCGCGGCGTGGTCCATACAGCCTTGCACAGAACGAATACATGATGGAGGTGAGGTCTGCTAATACATCCTCAGTCCCATTCTCAGAAAGGTTAACGACTTCGAGTGAGCGTCCTTGTACTCTCAAGAGAGCGTCAATGTAGCGCACGCCGAAACGACTCGCCCTATCTTTGTGCTCAACGACAATAGTGGTAACACTCGTATCCTCTAAGAGAGACAAGAACTTTGGGCGTGCCTCGTTGACACCGGAACCGATTTCCTTGACAACCTTTGAGACGTGATAGCCTTTTGCCATGCAGTAGGCAACGAGCCGATCTGCTTGACTTTCGAGATTGCTTGTGTTTTCGGCTGATGCAACCCGCGCATAGATCACCACTTTTTGTGGTATCGTGGGCGCTAATGGCATCCCTTCATCAATCATGATGGTATGCGCGCCAACGCGATGCCCCTTGATCTTTCCCTCTTGGAACCACCGCCACGCGGTTTCATAGCGCACACCTTGTTGTTTGGCATAATCACTTAACTTCATAGAGGAAGTATAGCACGATACGCAAGGATTGTCAAGGATATACTACTATTCTAATGAACGTAAGGAATACTCCAGACGTACCCTCTCGGCAAGGAGTCATATTACCATCAGCAGGGTTTCTCAAAAGTCTTTTAGCCTCATGCGGTAGCGTTCTCCGGCTTGAGACTTTGTGATGGTCGGGACATTTGTGATCTCCAGTTCTCAGCAGTCTTGTATCCGAAAGAATAATGCCTGAGAGGTTGTGATGAATGGGACATTTGAGACTCTAGATTCTTCGTGGGTTTGCTTTCGATAGGAAAATGCTTGGGATTTTGTGATAGATCGGACATTTGGGACTTGGGACATTTGGGACTCTGCTTTTTTGTTGGGTGAAGTGTCAGGGGATGATGGAGAGAGAGAGAAAGAGACCTCGGCGGATGCTATGGGTTCTAATGAAGGATATCTTGTGGTACCTCTAGGGAGAGTATAGCATATTTCGAGGAAGCAAGCAAGGGGTGAGAGGGTGCGATCGGGAATGATTACCACTATACACAACGAGCGGGAAGAGCATTTGCTCGCCAATGAAAAGGAATATTTTGCAGCATTGGCTGAACAATTTGGCATTGTCATATGAAAAAGCCTGAGGAAATTTAGGGTTGATGTAAAAACAGGAACTACACGAATGTGAGGGAAATGTGAGACACGACAGTTTTATCGAGATAGGTTTGTGACCTTGGGGTGTTATATTTGGGCAAGAGTGATACACGCTGTTCGTAACTCTTCGTGGATGGAGATCATTATTCGGGCGCAACTCTCAACATGAATGGTGGGGGTTATCTGTAGCATTAGTCAGACACTTGCAAAACGTGTCTTTATAACAAAAAGGAAAAAAGGGCATGACACAAAGAGAAGTAGTCGTTTTGAGCGGTGTACGTACAGCCATTGGGGACTTTGGCGGTGGGTTGAAGGACAAACCGCCTACAGTCCTGGCAGCGGCAGTGCTAAGAGAAGCAGTGAAGCGGGCGGGAATTCAGCCGAAAGAAGTGGGACATGTCGTATTTGGCAATGTGCTCCATACCGATGTCCATGATTTGTATCTCTCGCGTGTGGCAGCTATCAACGGTGGATTGCCCGTCGAGACTCCGGCTCTCACGCTCAATCGGTTGTGCGGGAGCGGATTGCAAGCTATTATCTCGGCGGCTCAGACCATTTATATGGGAGATACCGAGGTGGCTGTCGGCGGAGGTGCCGAGGTTATGACACGCAGCCCTTACTGGCTACCGGGCGCACGTTGGGGCCAGCGCATGGGTGATGGTAAGATGATCGATGCGATGGTGGGCGCGCTGAGCGATCCGTTTGACGATTGCCATATGGGCTTCACTGCTGAAAACGTGGCGGTGAAGTGGGGTATCACGCGAGAGGCGCAGGATGAACTGGCTGTCCAGAGCCACCACAGAGCGGCAGCCGCCATCCAAGCAGGATACTTCAAGGAGCAAATCTTGCCGATCGAGTCCCAGATTAAAGGGAAGACCATCGTCTTCGACACAGATGAACATGTCAAAGGCGAAACAACACTCGAAAAATTAGCGAAATTGCGTCCTGCCTTCAAGAGTGATGGAACCGTGACGGCCGGCAATGCCTCGGGCATCAATGACGCTGCATCAGCGGTGGTGTTGATGGAGGCAAGCCTGGCGCAGCAGCGTGGGTTACACCCCCTGGGCAAGCTAGTTGCCTATGCCCATGCTGGCGTCGAACCCAAATATATGGGCATCGGGCCGATTCCTGCGATAAAGAAGGTTCTCGAACGGTCCGGTTTGAGCATAAAAGATATGGATGTGATCGAACTAAACGAGGCATTCGCTGCTCAGGCACTGGCGGTAATCCAGGAACTGGACTTGCCGTTAGATCGCACCAATCCGAATGGTAGCGGCATTTCGCTTGGGCACCCCGTCGCGGCAACTGGCTGCCTCTTAACAGTGAAGGCATTGTACGAACTTCGTCGCAGCGGCGGCAAATATGCCCTTGTCTCGATGTGTATTGGCGGAGGACAGGGTATCGCAGCCATCTTCGAAGCGATGTAATAGGTAAACGACTAGCTGGGCCAAGCCCGGTCTAGTATGATGAAACAAAGGGCGACCGGGGGCTATCTCGCGGTCGCCTTCGTGCAAAATCGGTCTTGCCCCAATACGCTAGACTTTTTTGTGCGCTCTTTAACAAGGGGGAAGATTGCGCCAGAAAGATCTGTCCTTTCGTTGTAAATGGTGAAAAAGACAGCGCACAAATTGCAGGAAGCGAGGCGAACTCATGGCAAAATTCAATATCAATAGTAAACTAGTATCGATTTCTGACGACGCTGGTCGCAGACTGGATATCAACCCACAAGAGGCTTTAGAACTGCAACGCTGGTTGTCCGACCACAGGGATGTATTGAATAATCTCGCGTATCTGGGCGCGGCTCAAGGGCAATCCAGCGAAAAGCGACTAGAGATTCATCTCTACCAGGAGCAACTAGGCCAATTGGATAGGCTAAAAGCAGCCATCCCTGCTTTGCTCGAATGTATGCCCGCTGTAATACTTGGTGCCCCCTTAGACCAAGTAACTGAACGTGCCATTGCCTTGCTCAAAGAGCTTCAGGTTGAATACAAAATCCACCCCATGCTGGAAGAAGATGACGCTTACGCGCAAGGCTAACGGCTGTACTTAATCAGATGGTAAGGTCCACAGCTACCGGAAGTGCATCACGGTACCACTCAGTGAGATCCTCCTCGTCTGTCGATGGATATTTATTGGCAATCAACTGGCGAGCGAGCGTATCTTCCTCGACGTCCTTTACCAGACGGCCTTGACCAGGAAAGACGCGGTCTTTGATCTTCACCGTTACATCCGCTTGATGCAGAATGTTTTTGACCCAATCAGCCTTGTCGAGGCCACCAGAAAGCATGTAGAGGGTCGGCCCATTGAGTACATACCAGATTTCTATGGTATGAGGGCGACCAGAAACGCGGCCTTTCGTGGTGAGGTAACAGAAGTCTTCGTGGGCGAAAACCTGAAGATTGGTTGACATGCTCTCTCACATTCCTTCTCACTCAAGGAGTCTATTCCTCTGACCACGACACCACTAGCGTGGGCTGCTCATTGACATGGAGGCGAAAGATATCGGGACGGGCATAATGACCAACCACATCGAAGTCATATTTGCCTCGTGCGATCTCATCCATGGCCAGGTCAGCCGTCAAGATGCACTCTTCTGTAAAGTTTGGCCCGGCGATGATCTGACCAAGCGGGTTGATGATACAACTGCCGCCACGCGAAAGGACCGTCTCTGGCTCGTCACCAAAAGGAGTAGGATAGTTTTCTGGATAGTCGGAGCGACGGGCAAACTGATTGCAGGAGAGGACAAAACAACGGCCTTCCAGCGCAATATGCTGCATGGTGGCTATCCAGGTATCGCGTCCATCCGCCGTGGGAGCGCAGTAGAGTTGAATGCCTTTAGCATACATCGCCATACGCAGCAGTGGCATATAGTTTTCCCAGCAGATCACCGCACCCAGCCGTCCGATCTCTGTCTCAAACACCGGCAGTGTCGACCCATCGCCAAAGCCCCAGACGAGGCGTTCGGAAGCGGTGGGCATGAGCTTGCGATGCTTGCCCAGGTAGCGACCATCAGGCGCAAAGAACAACACTGTGCAATAAAGGGTGCCACCCTCGCGTTCAATCACACCTATGACCAGATAGACCTGGGTCTGTTCAGCAATCTCAGCCAGTGTGTCCACCGCTGGCCCCGGAACATCGACGGCACTCTCCCAATAGCGGCGGTACTCCTCACGACCTTCTGGCGTGCGCGAACCAACAACTGCACCAAAGCTGAGTCCTCTGGGATAAGCGGAAATGAAGGCTTCCGGAAAAACGACCAGTTTCGCTCCTTGGCGAGCTACGTCTTTCGTCAGCGCACCTACTTTCTCCAAGGAGCGTTCACGTTGAAAGGCAACAGGCGCCGCTTGCACGACGGCTGCGCGGACAATGTTCGGATGCGATGCCATGGCTGTTCCACCTTTACTATGCGTCCTTTTTCGCTACCCGCTGGAAAATAGCCTCTGCCTGTGCTTGCTCCTGTACCATCCCTAACCGTCGGCTCCAGTCTAATGCATCAGTGGCGTACTTTAATGCTGCTTTGTGATTACCACGCTGCTCTTCTAGCATTTGCACAATCAGTGATGAAAAAATTATTGTCCAATTGATAATTCGCATCTGTCAGCAAGAATAATTGTCGCTGAACAGTATTTACTATAATCCCAAAAAAAATACGCGTCATTGACCGGGTTCAATGTCGGATACTTCTTCTATGAGGTCATTGAGCGTCACCTTAAGCGCTTTGGCGACTTTATAGAGCGTATCAACATTGGGATGATAATCTGTATCGTCAAACATTCTCTTGATCGTATTGCGATCAACATCTGACATTCTCGACAGTTTCCCCATCGAGATGTTTTGTGCCTTTGCGGCCTCTTTTACTTTCAACTTTATCAAGATGACGTCACGACCTCGCTTTTTGCCCATAGTAGCAGCTATAGCCCCTTGACTGAACTCCCCGTGTAATGGTTCAATATAGAAGGTGGTTTTTTTATAGGCTCTTAATAAGGGGCCTATAATTACTTACATCGACAGTTCGACAGGAGAAGAGCAGAGGATCCATGTGTTTTGGGATAGACAACGACAAGAATATATCATATTGCCGCCGATTCAAGCGTAATTAATCACCGTTCGCTCATTTTTTGAGCACAATATAAATTGTACTCCCTTATGGGGCCAAGGAGAACGTATTAAGCTGCATTCTTTCCCCACCAGACACATTGTTTAAGCTCATGCTAGGTGTTTTTGCTAACGTGAGGATCGGTTGATTCCCAATGACACAAAAACTAGGCTTTTGAGAGTACAATTCTTCAAAATCATCCTTGATTTGAGCGAACGGTGAGCTATTACACTGTCAACCTTCGATTGAGGCGTAGAGACGGGGCCCCGCCACCCCGGACAGGCACAAGGCCCCAGTCTCAACCCCACGTCCTTATTACCTGTCCTCCGGACAGGGTGCTGTCCCTACATATTGTGTGGCCCCTTCAATCGAAGGTTGACAGAGCACTATAGGAAAGGCTAGGGCACAGCCCTAATTACCTGTCTGTGGCAAATGTAGGTTGACAGAGAAGTAGGGGCCGATGATGCACATTAACGAAATACTCTGGATATCCTGCTACTGGGACGGGCCGATTATTACCTGTCCCCCGGACAGGGTGCGGCGGTGGCGGCGATACATCGCGCCCTACGGAGGGCCAGTTTATTTCATCAATGTGCATCATCTTATTCGAATGATGAGAACAGATTATTCAATGATTCGGCCAGGGTGGGATGGGCGAAGACACCATCGCGCAGCACGGTATAGGGTAGCTTGCCCAGCATGGCAATCTGCAGCATAGCCATGATCTCGCCGCCCTCCAGACCGAGCACGGCACAGCCCAAAATCTGCGAGCTTTCGGCATCCACGATAGCCTTCATGAAACCACGCGACTCGTCCACTTCCAATGCCCTGGCAACATAGTTCATCGGCATCTTCGCCACCCGAATGTTGCGTCCTTGCGCTTTAGCCTCATTTTCGCTCAAGCCGATGCAACCAAGTTGTGGGTCGATAAAGACGGTATACGGTACCAAGCGATCATGAATGGTGGCGTGGCCTTTTTCAATCAGATTGGTGAGAATGATACGGAAATCATCGTAGGAAATATGCGTAAAAGCCGGCCCACCCTTAATATCACCAAGCCCATAGATACCCGCTACGTTGGTTTCCAACTGGTCATTGACCTCGATAAAACCTTGTTTGTTGGTGGCTACCCCTGTCGCGGGCAAATTCAACCAGTCAGTATTGGGCGTACGTCCTGCCGCCACTAGCACATGCGAACCCTGGACAGTTTGTTCTCCCTGTGGCGTTTTGAGCGTCAGTTGTATCGTCCCGTCGCTCAACTGCTCGGCACGTAGTGGCGTCGTTTGCAGCAACAATTCTATGCCATCTTCGCGCATAATCTTGGCCACTTCATCCGCTACATCGTCATCTTCACGGGCCAGCAAACGCGCCCCGCGCTGGATAATAGTGACCGCACTGCCAAAACGCCGGAACATCTGCCCAAATTCCAGCCCAACATAGCCCCCACCGATCACTAAGAGGTGTTGGGGAACAGTGTCCAATTCCATTATAGTGGTCGAGTTAAGCGTTGGCACAGACTCAATGCCCGGTATGGTTGACGCGGAAGGGCGCGCACCAGCGTTGATGAAAATAGTATTGGCACTTAACTCGCGCACCTCGCCGCTTTGCATCCGCACCTCTACAGCTTTGGGGCCAGTAAAGCGCGCCTCGCCCATTAAAAGATCGACGCCCTTCGCACTTTCAATGCGGTGCTGACTGCCATCGCGAAAACTGTCGACGATATCACGTTTCCGCTTGCGTACTACCGTCATATCCATGCTGATCGGGCCGGTCTGCACGCCATAGTCGGCGGCTCGTTTCGCGAGGTAGGCCACGCGAGCACTGGCAACCATGGTTTTTGTAGGGGTACAGCCCTCGTTGATGCAGGTACCACCTACGTGAATGCGTTCAATAATAGCCGTGTGCCATCCCGCCTGTGCCAAAGCGGTGGACAGCGGTCCGCCAGCTTGTCCGGCTCCAATGATGATTGCATCGTAATGTGTTGTTTCCGCCATACGTATTTTTCTCCTGAGTGTGAAGTTTTTATTGATTGCGTGTGTACGTATAGTGAGGGCCTTGCAGCCAATGACCGCAAAGCCCTCACTCTCACCTGCCCACGTGCCTACAAGCTTACACGTTTATGTGCTTACGCGCTTACATGATTACGCATGCACTCGATCCATGTACGTTAAGGAGGGAGTTTAAGAGAATGCGTTTTCTCCGGTGATCGCCTGACCAATGATTAGCGTATGGATATCGTCGGTGCCTTCGTAGGTATAGACCGATTCCAGGTTGTTCTCGTGACGACTGATGGGATATTCAAGGGTAATACCATTGGCACCCAGCACCGAACGAGCTTCGCGCGCGGTCTTGAGGGCTTCACGCACATTGTTGCGCTTCGCCACCGAAATTTGCACGGGATGCAACATGCCCTGGTCCTTCAAACGCCCAAGCTGCAAGGCGAGGAGCTGGGCCTTCACCAGTTCTGTCGCCATAACCGCCAACTTCTCTTGTACCAATTGGAAGCGTGCAATGGGACGGTTGAACTGCACACGCGTCTTGGCATAATCCAGTGCCGTCTCGTAGCAAGCACGAGCGGCACCATTGGCACCCCAAGCAATGCCAAAGCGGGCTTCATTCAGGCAAGATAGGGGGCCACGCAAGCCACGCACATTGGGCAACATATTCTGTGCTGGTACACGACATTCCTCGAAGTGGAGTTCGGAGGTGATTGAGGCTCGCAACGAGAGCTTGTGATGAATATCGGTCGTAGTAAATCCAGGCGTGCCACGCTCAACCAGGAAGCCGCGCACACCGTCTTCGGCATGCGCCCACACGACTGCGACATCTGCTATTCCACCATTCGTAATCCACATCTTATTCCCGTTCAAGACGTAAGCATCGCCATCACGACGGGCCGTTGTAAGCATACTGCTGGGGTCGCTACCAGAATCTGGCTCCGTCAGGCCAAAGCAGCCAATAGCTTCGCCACGAGCCATGCGCGGGAGCCAGTGTTGCTTCTGCTCTTCCGAGCCAAAGGCATAAATGGGGAACATGACAAGTGATCCCTGCACCGATACGAACGAACGCAGGCCGCTATCGCCCGCCTCCAACTCTTGGCAAGCCAGGCCATAACAGACGGAACTCAAACCAGCGCACCCATAGCCATCGATATGCATCCCCAACAGTCCCAGTTCGGCAACGGCAGGAATGAGTTCACGTGGGAACGTACCAGCTTCGAAGTGTTCACTAATGATGGGCAGGACACGCTCACGCACAAACTTGCGCACGGTATCGCGCACCATGCGCTCTTCCTCTGAAAGAAGAGCGTCGATATTATAAAGATCAGTTGCCGATGGCATCTGCACTTGTCGTTCAACTTTTGTATCTACCATATAAATATGCTCCATTTCGTTACGGCATTGTAGTGATTGATATACAGTGGGATTTGCTCCTCGTCGAGCAAGCAATAAACTCTCAGGTATTATATCTCATGGTAAGGCTACTTTGCCCAAACATCTAACCAGTTAACTGATTGACCAGCCACGCTGAAACGTGTATCATATAAGCATTATGAGAAACGCATCTTTCTGGGATAGCTTAGCAAAACCCATCTTTATCCTAGCACCAATGGAAGAGGTGACGGATACCGTACTCAGGCAACTTATCGCCCGATACGGGAAACCGGCTGTCTTTTTTACAGAGTTTACCAATGTGGAAGGGATGTTTTCAAAAGGGGAAAAACATGTTGTCCATCGACTGCAACATACCGAAATAGAGAGGCCACTTGTCGCACAAATTTGGGGGTCTCAACCTGAGAACTTTTCTAAAGCAGCAAGAAAACTGGTAGACATGGGGTTCAGTGGGATAGACCTTAATATGGGATGTCCTGCCCAAGGACCAGTAAGTAGAGGGGTTTGTTCGGGTTTAATCAATGACAAACCACGCGCCAAAGAAATTATTGACGCAACAAAAGAAGGAGCAGCAGGTATCATACCTGTAAGCGTCAAAACACGCTTGGGTTTTCGGGCAATAGACTTCGACTGGATTCAGTTTGTTCTTGAACAGAAACCGGCGGTCTTAACTGTTCACCTGCGCACGGTCTCCGAGATGTCTAAGGTTCCAGCACATTGGGATAGATTGAAAACAGTCGTCGAGCTAAGAGATGCACTAAGCCGTGAGACGCTGATTATCGGGAATGGGGATATAAGATCACTCAACGAGGCGAAAGAAAAAGTGGCAGAAGCCGGAGCAGATGGAGCGATGATAGGCAGGGGCATCTTTGATAACCCTTTCCTCTTTTCAGGTACCATGATTGAGGATAAAACACCGGAAGAGAAAATGCACCTGTTGCTTGACCATATGCATCTTTGGCAGGAGACTTGGGGAACGACCAAGCATTTTCCTACCCTGCGTAAGTTTTTTAAAGTCTATGCAAATGGTTTCCCAGGAGCGCAGGATTTACGGATGCACCTGATGGAGACGCAAACACCCGAAGAAACAGAGCAGATTGTTTTATCATTTTTGCAATCTCTCCACCATTCTGTACCAATGAGATGAATTTGGGTAGATCAAAGAAGTTTAAATTGGTGGGTTCAGTATAATAGATGTATGGATGAGAAGTGATACGTGGATTGAGGAGGATCATACCTACTATGCAACAGCCAGAGCCCATTATCGTGCCACCGATGGTACGCATGCCACAAATTGCCCCGCAGGTCATTGAACAAAGGAAGCAAGAATACAGCGTACCTTTACCCCCTAGGCAAAGAGCGACACCGCGCCAATTTTCACCTCTATCCCCTAGGCAAAGAGCGACACCGCGCCAATTTTCACCGTTGCCACAACTATATCGACCGCGTCAAGTGGTCTATAGTCCCTCTGAGAGATGCCCAGTTCAAGTACATGAACAATCACCATGGCTGGTACAGCCATTGCCGGAAACACCCAGGCCGTTCAGCATCGCTAGCGATACAGGCCAGTTCGCTCCCATACAAGTAACGCCAACGAACATTTCCTTGCACATATCGCCAATAGGAATGTCTGCATCAATCCCAAACATCCTCGTCGGCTATTCTCCGTCCAATGTGAAACACCACGAACCTGGCGTAGCTGAGACGCTCATGGGATGCGCGACGCTGTTCTTGGTCGGCATCATTCTGCTGGCTATTCTCTTCTATATTGTGATATGACAGCCGTGCCAGCCGTGGCGGGTATAACGCAAAAGTTGCACCTTTAATGCCTACGCTGATACAATAAAAAGCATATTGGTCGAGGAGAATCCCGAATGCCTGGCAAATTTCAGGTCGCTCGAACTTGGGAACGTATGTGAGACAATGTGTTAGCTATGTCTTTAGCTGGCTCTTAGTAATACGAATGTACCTCGGCGTAGGCTGGCACTTCTGGTGCTGGCGTATACGACTCTGGTTACAACAATTACACATAATGGAAAGTACATCTATTAGTATGAAACAAACCCTGCTTTTCGTCCGGCATGGGGAAACAACATGGAACGCTGAGCATTTACTACCAGGGCAACTACCGGGCATTCCCCTCAACGATAAAGGTCGTGAGCAAGTAGCGCGGCTTTCCACTGCCCTATCCGAAATTCCTATTAGTGCCATCATCAGCAGTCCCTTGGAACGGGCCCGTGATACCGCGGAGATTATCGCGCAGAGTCGCAACCTGACTGTCCAGTTTGACCCCGGCTTGATGGACACCGATGTTGGTCGCTGGGCTGGGCAGAAATATGATGAACTGTCGAAAAATGACGCCGAATGGAAAGCCTATGTTCTTGACCCTACCACTGCCCCTGAAGGCGTTGAGACGTTTCCCCAGGTGCAGCAGAGAGCAATGGCAGCGGTTGAACGCTGGCGAACACAGGAAGGTATAGGGCAGTATCCTGTCTTTGTAGCCCACGCGGACGTGGTAAAATTGATCATTGCCTATTATACTGGTCTCGAGGCTAGCAAAGCTAGCAGAATGTTTGTCGATAATGCCTCTGTCAGCCTCGTCGAAATTGATAACGAGAATGTTCACCCGATACGAGTGGTGTCAGTTGGTTGGAATCCTCATCCCGGATGGCTCAAGCCAACGATTATGGGGCCACAAAAGGACGATGTCCCAGTCGCCGAGAGTGAGCAAAAATCGTAGTGTGTACTGACCACTGCGTGAAGATAATTTGTTGAAGGGAACGCTAGCATGTTTGATCCTCGTGACCCTTTAGAACGCTATTATTGGCATTACGATTCTCGACGACAACTCTCCATGGCACAGATTATTGCCCTGAACAGTGTCGATGTGCAGACAGTCGCGCTCGTCTGGCTAATGCTGGAACATGGAGCTTCGCTGACAGTTTCCGGCCCAACCGATCCTCAACCAGGCGTAGGGAAAACTACCACCTTGAATGCCCTGCTACAGTTTTTGCCCGAAGGCACAGCCCTGGCCTATATGTCTGGCATGTATGAGAATTTTGAATTTACACGCCTGCCCGATATCGATCCCACCACGACCTACGCGCTCTGTAACGAGGTAAGCGACCATCTGCCCATTTACATGTGGGGGCGCGTTGCCCGCCGCTATTTGACGTTGCCCACGCAGGGCTACCACATCGCTACGAGCATCCATGCTGATACTATTCACGACGTCATCTCTATGTATCACCATGATCTGCACCTGCGTGCTGAGGATGTCCGTCAATTGGGCTTAGTAGTGAACATTGGGCTGGTGGGACGTGCCTATCCACCGCGCCGACGCTGGTTAACCACCCACTTCTTACAACCCACCGCTAACCCCAAGCATCCCGACGAGATCGTGCCCATACCACTCTCTCTCTGGAACCAGTATGGCGATACTTTTGAACTTGCCGATCAGTCTATTATCGACACTGTGGCAAACTGGCTCAGCATTCCAGCGGAAACTATTGCCCCTGCCCTGCAACGTCGCGTCGATTGTTTGCAGATACAGGTCGCACAGCGTGGGGATAGCGACAAGATGTACGAGGCCATCGCCGCTGTGCGCGAAGTCGAAAAGCAAATTATCCCGTGAAATAGAAATCATCTCTCTTATTGTTCTTACCAATAGTGACATTACGAAAGGAGATTACCATGCTCAAACGTCAGCAAGAAGCAAACGAAGGGCGATGGCCACGCATCTGCAATGAACGTAGCTAACAATCGAAGAAGAGGAGCATACTCGCTATGAGTAATACTGTAGCCATGCTCAGTGTCCACACGTCTCCGTTGGATAGACCGGGACGCATGAAGGACGCGGGTGGCATGAACGTCTATATCCGCGAACTAGCCCGTGAGCTAGGCCGTCGCCACACATCCGTTGATATCTTTACACGCTGGACGAACGAACAGGCACCACGCATTGTACCATTGAGCGCACAGGTACGGGTGATACATATTCCAGCCGGACCACTTGCCTCCGTCCCCAAACAGGACCTCTACCAATATCTTCCCACGTTTACACAACGGATTGATGAATTCCGACGCGCCGAAGGCAAAGACTATGACATCGTGCATAGCCATTACTGGCTCTCAGGAGTGGCCGCTATCCCACTGGCAAAACGCTGGGATGTGCCACACATCACGATGTTTCATACACTGGGTCGACTCAAACAGATCGCTAACCCCAACAAGCCTGAACCCCCTTTACGCCTTGAGATGGAACAGCAGCTCGTCCAACAGGCAGATCGTATCATTGCCACCACCACTGAGGAGCGCATGCAGATTATCCGCTACTGTGGGGTAAGCGCACATCGCGTTCAGGTGATCCCCTGTGGCGTTGACCTCAAGCTGTTTGTCGTCCAGGACAAGCAACGGGCACGTGAAAAACTGGGTTTGAAACCACACCAACCCGTCATACTCTTCGCGGGTAGGCTTGACCCGTTTAAGGGGCCTGATCTGTTCTTACGAGCCGCCGCTATGATGGAAAAGAAAGTGCAAATCGTGGTAGTTGGTGGGAAATTGCAGGGCGATGAGGAGTTAGCAGCATTACAAAAGCTTGCGCGCGACCTCAAGATCAGCTCGCGGGTCCACTTTCTGGGAGCACGTCCACAGCAAGAACTACCCATGATTTATAGTGCCGCCGATGTGACGGTGGTACCCTCGTACCACGAAAGTTTTGGCCTTGTCGCCGTCGAATCGCTAGCTTGTGGCACACCGGTTGTTGCCAGTCGCGCTGGCGGATTGATGACGGTGGTACGCAACAACGAGACGGGGTATTTGGTGCCGCGCTGCCCCGGCTTTTTCGCGGAACGGCTGGATGCGCTCGTGGGCGATCCCGCCTTGCTAGCACGCATGCAATTGGCTGCTCGACCCTCTATCCTACACTTTAGCTGGGATAGCGTTGCCAACCAGATCAATCAAACATATGCTGAATTGATTGGCGAACAGGCCTGTCTTGTTGCGCAGTAACGGCTTCTCTCGCAGCCTTTTCCAGCATTCTCAAATATGATTGCTGGCTGAAGCTCTTACCACCAGTTGTAGTAAGAGCTTCCACCAGCAACGATCCATGCTTGATCACTGGTTTAGTTCGACCTGCAAGATGTCGTTAAAGTTCGGAGTACCCCATCCTGTGGTATAGTCCCAGCCTTTGGTAGCGGTGTAGAACAGGTTATCCCCAACGGTGATATCGTTGTAAGGGTGAAAGTTACCGGTATGGTTCGCGATAGTGTAGATTTGTGGCACACCACCTAACGCTGTTTTGTTCTTCTGCTGCAAAGCCTGATCGACGAGCAAGGCACCAGCCGCCCAAATGGGGGCCGCCGCACTGGTACCACCAGAACTGGTCCAAGCGCCATTGTAGTAAACGGAGATGTTGGGATAGGCCGCAGCAGCAACATCAGGCACCTGGCGCAAACCGTTCGGCGCGGAAACTGTCGTCAAGAAATCTAAGGGTTGTATGAAAACGTGCGCCGCTGAACCATCATAATGTGTCGTTGTGCCCTGACCAACCTGCCAGGAAGGCCGGGTGAAAGCACGGTTTTGGCTCACACCGCCGCCACTCCCCCAATCATTCGCGCAAAGCGGCAAGTTGTCACCCGCGCCCCAGGTGGTCTCGCTCGTACGCACGTTGCTGTCATTGACCTGCAAGTGGGTACCACCCACTGAGATGGCATAGGTGGCACTCGCGGGGAATGCAACCTGCGCGATGTGTGGAAGACGCTGTGAATAGGCTCCACAATCACCGCTACTGATAAAGACAGAGATGCCTTCGGCTGCCAATACGCGAAGACTGTGGTTCACAGCTACCTGCTCGCTGGTACTAAACGAACTCTCATAGGTACCATAGCTCACGCTCAATACCTGCACCTTATGATCAGAGGCGACACGGTTGAAAACATCGACCAATGCCTGTGCAAAGGCTGTGCTTGATCCGTCGGTTTGGTAATCGAGGATTTGCGACTGGGGAGCAAGCCCAGCAATCAACTCAAGGTCCATAATGGCTTCACCTTGACCAGAACCTGAGGCAAGAGTTCCATCAACATTGATATTTTGCACATTGGGTGTGGCGATACCAACACAAGCGGCATAATTAGCCAGGTCTTGCGGGCTGTAGGCATCTCCAAACTCGGCGACGCCGATAGTCATGCCCTGCCCCTGATACCCTTGCTGATACAACTGGTTGACCTGGTAGGCGGCAGCGAGTTTGTTACGCGTCAGGTTCTGCTTCACGCCATAATTGGCACAGTTACCAGCCAGGGTCGTGCCATGCACTAACAATCCAGCCGGGGGCTGAAATTGAGGCAAAGCGAAGTTATCAAGACCGACCACGGAGGTCACCAGTGAATCTACTGGTTTGGGTAGCGTCGGAACGCCTTGCTGCATAAAGAACTCGTGTCCCGCGAGGGTAAAGGATTGCAACTTAATATTCAGTGTGCGTTCAATCGTGGCTACCGTGGCATGGACTTTAATGCCCGAATGCAACGCGTCGGTTGCATCGACGGTATAGCCATGCTGCGTCAACCAATCCACAACCTGTTGTTGTTGTGCAGCAGAGAGTGCATAACGTTGTACAATCTGATCGGCGGTCAGATATTGGTGAAAGGTAGACGAACCAGGAGTATATATTTGCGCAACCGCACTTTCCATCGCGGCATCATTGTATGCCAGATTGAAGGTCAGAGGCTTTACTTCATTTTCTGGTAACTGCGTACCGCCGGGAAGTTTCCCAGTAGCGGTAGGCTGACCAGCCACAGGATGAGATGTTGATGATTGTGCAGTAGCCGTTGGCGTCGTACCAGCAGGAGTGCCAGTAGTTGCCGTAGTTGATGTGCCAGGCAGAGAGCAAGCACTGACCACTATCCCTAGCACAAGGACTCCAAACACGAGCTGCAAAAAAAACCAGAAATTTTTACCGGATTTTTGTCTCATAGATACCTCCACGCTAATTGTTCAATAAACGTATTGCGACGAAACCCTTCAACTATTGAGCTTACATAGTATAACAGCATTGATTATCTGTAGTATAGTACCTGGGGAAAGAATCTACAGTGACCAAAATAATAAGCTGATTGTGAGATGCGTTACAAGGTGTTCACAATCGCAATATATGCTGGGGCATTGCTAAAAATACATATTTTTGACACCTTTTGGGATGGACAATCTCTTTTTCATATGGTATAATCAATCCAATCACTAAGGAGATATCCAACGTTCGCAAGTTCAAGCCTTTGTCTGATAACACAACAGAGGCGTTAACATACAACCTCAATGTTGCTGGTTGTATGGGGATGAAGTAGGGAAACATGGATTCAGTCTCGACAGCATCAAAGATAACATCACCGCGGGACGCAGTGATTGCTCGCGATGGCTCTTAGATAACACACTAGGGATGTTTTGCCCTGGTGTTTTTTATTTTTCACGCATCTTTTTAGCGCACTGGATGCCGGGCTCATCTTTCTTTTTGTTTATGGGCCACTACTCAGGCTCTTGGTACGAGAGCACTTATTTTACCAGAAGAAAGGAGGAAAATTTCAAAGAGTCAACCTCATCAGACATCCTGGTTCTTTAACCAGGTAGATATAGTAGGAATCCACAAAAGCAACCAAGTGCGCAACAATTGGAACATACGCCGTTTAAAGCGTATACTGCTATCAAGAAGTGGATACGGAGTGGTTGCCAACTAATAAGGAGTGTACCGATCATGAACTCAAGTATGATCAGTAAGATCGCAAAAGCCAAGCGTTATGCCGAGGAACCCGAACGGATTCAGTTTACTCGCTTTGAAGCAACGTTTCGGGGCGAAAACGATGTACATACCACCGTTTTTGACAATGGTGAATGGACCTGCACCTGTCGTTTCTTTAATGACTGGGGTGACTGTAGCCACACGATGGCCATGCAGCGCGTTTTGGGCGTAACTATTCCAGCAGCACACCGCCATGGTATTCCTGCCGGACTTGGTACCAGCCCGCTCGTACACTAACCAGACCTTCGCATATATGGTGTTGAGGACTATCCGGACCCTATTCAAGCCACCCGACACAATAAAAAAGAAGCACTGCACGAAAAGTAGCAGTGCTTCTTCGTTTAATCCCTCTTAAGAGCCAATGCCAGGCACAAAATGTAGAATGATAATCGCCGCGAACATGATAATTGCTAATATAGCAATGAAGCGCAGGTCTTTACGCACATAGACAAAGTGTTCCGCTGTGATGAGTGAAGCGGCGGCACGCTGTTGTGCCTTTTGATTGGCCTGGCGGCGGGCTACCAAACGAGCGGCGGCACTGCCCTTGGGAGGTGTACTGGCTTCAGGAGTAGGGCTAGGGCTGGCTGCCTCAGCCACCTTTTCGGTGCTAACCGCACTGCTCGTGCCATTCGTGACGGCACGCGACTTCACTACTGGCTGTTTTACTGCTTGCGGCGTCTCCTCTTCCATTTCCAGAGTGGAAACACCAGAGGTTGTAACAAGCTCATCGCTATCAGCCATCTCAGACCTGACTTGATCATCTACAGTTGGTCGCACCAGTTCAAAGTTTTTTTGCACTTTTGGCTTATTGCGCTGCGCTCCATTATTACGCACAGCCGCGGACTTCTTTGGCATTTTCTTCACTCCTTGACCGCTAGACAGAAGTGATTGCCCTGTCTAAGCGGACATATTTTCGAGATATTGCTATCCTACACGGTTTACCGCGCTTTTATATTCATTTCCAGATAGTCGCGCTACGTATAATACGTACTTCTCACAATGTCCCTCACCCAACTAGTAGAAAAGTTGGGCGGAAAAGATATATTTCCGTCATTATACACGAAGGAACGTATTCAGTCGAGGGGGTCATGCCTTCTCGTGTTCTCCTGCAAAAATACAGCCAGGGTGTATGAAAAAGTTGTAGGCAATCAAGCAGCATATTCGAGTTTCCAGAATGAGTAGTAGGACTGGTTGAGAACGGAAGTGCGCAAAGCGAGGACCGCATCCAAGCCATCAGGAGTCCAGCGCATGCCAGATTTTTTCGCACGGGTGGAGACCACGGTTTTGCAAGCCGCCTCGGCAATCCCACTGCCGATATGCAT
>JBBQXY010000094.1:0-22635 GCA_038209195.1 Ktedonobacterales bacterium
CTCGCCTCGCGGCCAAAGTCGCCTTACATAACTTTTGTCTCTGGTTCAATCAACAACTTGATAGGCCTCTTTTGGCTTTTGCTACCTTGCTAAACTGGTAGGGCTTTCGGGCTTGTTAATTCACACCAAACGTTTAAGTGACGACGTCGTCTCTTTCCTGATTTTGCGCTTGTCGGGTTCTCTGTATTATATCTCAAGCGGACTGATGATCTAGAAAATGAATGTACACGTAGTTCCAATATCTGAGAAAAAATGCTTATAAACCAGGTGAGCAAAGAAAGCAAAGTAAACAAGAAAGGTAAACACATGAAGATTCTCTCATCACTTGGAGGTGAATCTCGCGACACTACAAACAGGATCGGCAACAAAGGTTGTGGGGGAGAACCAGAGTGCGGCAGGTCTTCATGCAAGCCACATGCAGAAGGGTATCTTCTCATGGGCCGACGTCTCACGCGGTGGTAAGGTTTACATAGTCAAGCTTTCATGACCGAAGATCTCTTCCATGCAGAAACTCTTGAAAATGCGATGCTGCCATAAATAATGGAGCTACAAACAAAGGTGGGGGGATAAAAGAGGTGGGACACTCCAATGTGTCCCACCTCTTTGGTATTCTCAGCTGTGCAAATTACTTTTCCTCTATAACAGAGAGGATATTTCCGGCGGGGTCTTTGAACCAGGCTATCAGCGGGCCGCCGCCGCGGAAGATGCCTTTCGCGTCTTGCGAACCACTTTCGTAGTGTTCAAACTGGACACCGCGTTTTGTAAGTTCGTCGACGGCTTCTTCAATGTTGCTTACCGGGAAGTTAAGCACCGTGTAGGTTGCAGGAATATGATTGTCTTTCGGGTAGATAAGTATGACTGCTCCGGTGGCAAGATGGAGTCTTAACATGCCGTATTCTTCGGTGACTCTGAGACCCAGAACGTTGCTGTAGAAATCCTTTGTCGCAGGGATGTCATTGCTTGCTAATCCGCTGAATGCTTTTGTATCTTGAAACATGATCCAATCCTTTATGTATTGCTTATTCTTGACCTGGCTGGTAGTAGAGTCCAACAACACCTGTACTAAATGTCCTGGTATTTATCAGCTTCAGTTTATTCTTGTTCATGATGTTCTTAAACAAGGGTTTTCCGCCTCCCAGCACGATAGGGTGGACTAAAAGCTGATATTCATCAATCAAGCCAAGATTCGTGAATGTTTGAATGATGCTAGCACTACCGTATATCACGATGTCTTTGCCGGGCTCTTGTTTCAACTTCTTGATTTCTTGCGCGCTAACTTCTCGCATGAGCGTTGAATTGTTCCATTCAACCTTATCCAGGGTCTTGGAAAAAACAATTTTGCGCATACTATTCAGCAAGCGAGCGTATTCTTTCTCACCCTCATCGGCGGAAGGGTTTTCCGGTACATGGGGCCAAGAGCCTGCAAAACTCTCATAGGTAGCTCGTCCAAGTATGAGCGTATCGGCAGCCTTGATAAAATTGGACTCATATTTTCCCATTTCATCGTTCACCATAATCCAATCCATTTCACCGTTTGGTCCAGCAATGTAGCCATCAAGCGAAACCCACATTGTGACAATGATTTTTCTCATAGTATTTTTCATCTCCTTGCCAATTACTTGTTTGTAAAATATCATCTATACTTCTACCAATATAGATCTATTCTCATCAACGATTAGAAAAGCGGAAATAGTATGATGTAACCATACCATTTTGGAAGTAAACCTACTGCTCTGTTGATCTTCATGTGAGGTGCCGCCTACGGCGGCAGGGGAAGGAAGGAGAACTAGGGCGCAGCCCTAATTACCTGCTATTACCTGTCCCCCAGACAGGGTGCCAGTCAAGGGGCGCGGCCCCTTGCATCCCCACTCGTCACATGAAGGTGGTCGGAGCACTACGCTTGCATCATTGGGTAGTATTTTGTATGATCGCTTCATACATTACTTGCTATATCCCAGTCCCATTATGATAAGGAGCATCAATGATCACGACCATCGACGCACATGCCGCGGGTGAACCATTGCGGATTGTTACGAGTGGAGTCCCACCTTTGGAGGGGACAACCATGTTAGAGAAGCGGCGTTACATGCATGAAAACTTTGACTATATTCGGCGTGCGCTCATGTGGGAACCGCGCGGGCATCATGACATGTATGGTTGTATTCTGACACCTCCCGTAACTCCTGACGCTTCGCTGGGCGTGCTCTTCATGCACAATGAAGGCTACAGCACGATGTGTGGGCATGGCGTGATCGCATTAGTTTCGACTCTTGTCAAGACAGGGACTATCGCCGCGACAGGGCCGCAAACACCCGTCAATCTTGATACTCCCGCTGGATTGGTGAGAGCTACCGCTCATCTCGATGCTGATGGTCAGGTAGAGCGCGTCTCATTTCTGAATGTACCCTCGTTTCTCTATGCTCGTGACATCGCACTGGAGGTACCAGCATACGGGCAAGTGATGGTAGATATTGCCTTTGGTGGAGCTTTTTATGCTTTTTTGTCAGCCGAGCAAGTGGGATTGAGCGTTACTCCCAAACAATTGTCTTCACTGGTAAGTGTGGGAGCGGCTATTCAAAAAGCGGCTAATGCTACTTTAACTATCGAGCATCCTGAGGAGGCTGATCTGGGCTTTATCTACGGCACTATTTTGACTGGCCCAGCCGAAAATCCCACGCACCACAGTCGCAACATTTGTGTCTTCGCAGACGCGGAGGTGGATCGTTCGCCAACAGGTACGGGAGTCTCGGCTCGTCTAGCACTGCATCATGCCAAAGGCGAAATAGCGGATAATCAGCAGATCATCATTGAAAGCATCCTAGGTGCCGCCAGCTTTTTTAGCGGACGCGTAACTGGTCGCACACACGTTGGCTCATATGATGCGATTATCCCGGAAGTGAGTGGTACTGCCTTCATCACGGGCCATCACGAATTTATTATTGAGCCAGACGATGAACTAGGGCGAGGGTTTTTACTCCCTTGAGCGAGGCAGTTATGAAATAATAGTTGTGATATTTTCGTGTTGCTTGCATTTTCGACTGGCAAACGCCAGAGCGACCAGAGCGACCAGCACTACGAGTGCTGATCCTCCACCGATGAACACGCTTAGAAGCACTGAATGCGAAATAAGCAAGCTACTGATTGTCCCTGTTATTGCGATAAACAGGACCACAAAGCCTAGGCAGCATCCCTCTTCCACGATTCCTGACAAAAGATCATCGACGAACCCTCCTATGATTTCACCGAAGAAGCGTTGAGGATTGGCGATGAGAGCTATGAGTAAATACATTCCTATAAAGCCAATGCATGTACCCAAAAAGATCCTTATGGGAACAAGCATGGTGCTAGAGAAGAAAAAGTAGCCAAGAATGGCTGAAGTCAGAACGATGGCACTCCAGCCTAGAAACAATGGGAGCGATTGGCGTTTGTCGCGTACTCTGTTTATCCCGGCTATCAGCATGCCTCCCAGGAAGAGAAAGACTACCATTCCAAGCAGGGCGATAAAAAAGTGAGCACCTTCGTCCAAGTTGGCGGGGAGCGAAACATAGCCAATGACCCCTCCGACTATACTGGCTGTGGTAAGAACGCCGATCATCCACCATCTATCGGTACGGCTCTTTGTGTTCTGGCGTGATTGTGAGATCTGATTCTCGATCCGCATGGTTTGCTGCCGTTGAAACCGACGTTTGGACATGACATCCTCTTTCTGTGCATACATACGGCCATTCTTGAAAAATGCTAAACTCTGCGAGTACCTTACCATCGTAAAATTTAGCAAAGCAGGGAGGTTTTCAATTAGGCACGAATTATACCACGAAAAAAACCTTTCTCAGCAGGAAATCTCAACTGATAAACGCTGTGGCAGGGATTTTTGGTATACCCGAAAAACTCGCAAAACAAGCAAAACGGGGTTTGCAATGAGATTGACTTTTGGAAATCTGGCGTGTATACTGCTGGCAATTTGAAATCACTTTCCAAATGTTTCGCTGAGCTGTAAAGGTGTGGTTTTTTGATGACTCTTCGGCATTGGGTAAATTTACAAGAAATATTGGCATTTCAAAGCTGTCGATTAAACCATCCCATTGCTGGGTCTGGTGCGTATTTACCAAAGATGCTTTCTTCCTCATCCCTTTGATTCAAGGGGTGAGGATTTTTTTTGAGTTACTGGCACTTGTACTCTGTTGGTCTTCATGTGAAATGCCGCCTACGGCGGCAGGGGAGGGATGGAGGACTAGGGCTGCGCCCTAGAACCCAGTCAAGGGGCGGCCGCCCCTTGCATCCCCGCTCGTCACATGAAGATTGACAAAGCACAAGTGTCTACTATAAGCCATAGGAACGAACATGGACGAAAATTTGCTTGAACTTTTTCAGCGGTTGGGGGTTGTCTCGAACGGGCATTTCGTGCTCAGCTCAGGACAACATAGTGATGAATACTGGGAGAAGTTTCGCCTGTTAGAGTGGCCCCGTGTCACCGAGCAGCTATGCCGTATAATCGTAGAGCGACATAAAGGACAGACAATTTCGGCAGTTGTTGGCCCAACCACTGGTGGAGCGTTGTTAGCGCAGGAGGTAGCACGCCAGCTTGACACGCGCTGTCTACTGGCTGAACCAGCATCCAATGGGGGACGCGAATTGCGGCGCGGCTTCATGCTCCATGCTGGCGAGCCTATCCTGATAGTTGATGATGTCCTGACCACTGGTCTCTCACTGCGCGAAACATTGAGTGCGGTCGAACGCTTTCAGCCCGAAGTGTTAGGCATCGAGGTCGTGATTGATCGCAGCGGTGGCGTGGCATCAAGCCAATTTCCTGTTCCTTGTAACGCGCTGCTCAGCGTTTCCGCGCGTACCTACAAACCAGAAGAATGCCCCATGTGTGCTGCTGGTGTGCCGACGGTCAAACCTGGCACGAGAGGTGTGCCTACTAGTTCGCCAGCGGTCAAATAAAAGTTGGCAACCATTCATAGTGATTTGGGATGCTCGTTTATTCAGGGAGATACTCATGAAATTTGTTGAAAAGTTGGTTGCGGCTTCACGCCAGCAGAATAGTTTGCTTTGTGTTGGGCTGGACCCCGAATACGAACGCTTTCCAGTCTCTTTACAGAAATTGCCAAAGGAGCAGGCTGTTGTACGTTTCTGTCAGGAGATTATTGCGGCAACAAGCCCGTATGTCTGCGCCTTTAAGCCAAATATTGCCTTCTATGAATCACTCGGCCCACGTGGTATGCAGATATTCCAGGCGGTACTCTCTGCCATTCCAGCGCATATTCCCGTCATTGTCGATGCTAAGCGCGGAGACCTAGGCAATACGGCTCGTCATTACGCGAGCGCAGTTTTTGACATCTATACGTGTGATGCTGTGACTGTCAATCCCTATCTGGGCCATGATAGTGTTGCTCCTTTTCTCGCGTATGCCGACAAAGGGGTTATCCTCTTGTGCCGTACATCAAATCCCAGCGCACGCGATTTTCAAGACCTGCTGATCCAGGGTGAAGATGGTCGCACGCGACCTGTGTATGAAATTGTGGCGCAACGCATCCAGAGTTGGAATGCAGCAGGCAACTGTGGACTTGTGGTCGGTGCGACGTATCCGCAAGAGCTCCAAAGCATTCGCACCATCTGTCCTGATATGCCCATCCTCATACCGGGCGTTGGTAGCCAGGGAGGCGACCTGGAAGCATCGGTTCAAGCGGGGGTAGATAGATATGGCGAACGCGCCATCCTTTCAGTTTCTCGCTCTATCCTATATGCTGGCAGCGGAGACGATTATACTGAAGCGGCTAAAGAAGAGGCACGCAGCTTACGCGACCGCATGAATGCAGCACGAGCAGTAGGGACGCACTAAAACACTCTAAAATACCGTGTGAAACTCCTCCTTTTGAGATACAGGATGTGTAAAAATAAGAATAACCGTACTGCAATTATTAGACGAAAATGCTGTGTATGTATAAAAAAAGCGAGTAGGGGCAGCAAAACCCCGTTACGCAACGCGGTTTTGCTGCCCCTACTCGCTTTTTATGAAGCTATGATTACAAGGGGAGCGTCAACTGTCGTGTCAATGTCATCATTCCATGTCGCTCGTAGAAGGCACGCGCATCATGGTTGAACTCCCATACCGTCAAATCTAAGCTGGCGGCACCTTTGTCTTTTGCCCACTCGACGCTTTGCTGAAAGAGCAGATGCCCAATCCCTTGCTTCTGATATGCTTGCAGGACAGCGATATCGGTTATGTATACCAGCCTGCGGGGAAGCAGCATATCGAGGTACGAATTATCTTGTACCTCTAACAAGACATAGCCCACGATAGTGCCAGCGACTTCCGCGACATAGATAGCCTGTGTTTCGCTATCTATGTGCTCGAGAAAGTAGTCCTCCGGCAAACCTGCTACCCCATGCCGGAAGATGTCTGGATGAGCATCTGCGTGCTTTTCCTGCGTCTCAAGTCCAATTGGTAACAGCGCAGCATGATCCTCTTTAGTCGCCAGGCGGATAGTGGCACTCATTGCCCGAACTCAGCTTGCAATGGCTTAACTACCTCATCGGCTAAGCGTTGTACAACGCCCTCTGGATAGGGAGCTCGTAAATACAAGACGATGTGCGTTGCGCCAGCTTCGATATAGGGACGCATCTCAGCAATAGCTTCACCCATATTATTGTAATTGACAGGCCACTGGATTGAACGTTCGATGGTTTTCGGGTCGCGTCCAATTGCGGCACAATGCTCGTTAAGCACCGCGTTTTTATGGTGGAACGTCGCAATGTCTCCACCAACAAAATTCCAGATGCTGGCGTATTTGGCAACGATACGCAAGGTCAATTGCTCTCCACTGCCACCAATCACGAAGGGCGGGTAAGGTTTCTGGACAGGTTTGGGTTCACAGCGCGCATCTTTGAGGTGATAATATTTGCCATCAAAGTTTGCCACTGTCTCTGTCCAGAGCAGCTTAATCACCTCACAGGCCTCGCCCAGGCGTCGGATGCGCTCTCCCGTTGTATAAAGTGGAATGCCATACATCGTATGTTCCATCTCATTCCACCCGGCACCGATACCAAAGTCCAACCGACCATTGGAGATGACATCGACGGTCGTGGCGATATTGGCGAGGATCGCTGGATGGCGGTAGGTATTGCCCGTCACCATCAAGCCAATGCGTAAACGCTCAGTGCGAGCGGCCAAGGCGCCGAGGAGCGTCCATCCCTCCAACTGTGGGCCGGTAGGATCGGGGCCGAGTGGTATGAAGTGGTCGAAAGCCCACGCGTGTTCGATGCTAGGAATGTTATCCGCTTCGAGCCAGACGCGGAGTATGCTTTCATAGTCGGTGAATTGTTGTGAGGTTTTAATGCCAAATCTCAGCTTTTGTTGTTCGCTCATTGTCAATTAACCTGCTCTCTCTACCTGAAATTGTCTCTTACATGCTTTCCAAGGGGATAAACCCAAGTGTGCGCATGGCATTGCCCATTGTCTGCACCGTGGCATTGACGAGCATGACACGGAACGCTTTGACCTGCTCGTTTTCTTCGCGCAGAATGGGTGGTGTATGCTCGTAGAAATCGCTAAAGTGCGCCGCCAGGTCATAGACGTACGAGGCCAGCACGATTGGCGCGAGCTTTGTACTGGCTTCCGCCAGTTGACGTGGATAGGCATCGATGTGGCGTAGCAGTTCCCACTCGCTCTGCTCCAGTTGTTCCGGTGGTGTTTCAAGGTGTTCGGGTATCTCGTACGCGGCCTTTTCCAGCTTACGCAGGATGCTATTGGCCCTGGCATAGGCGTATTGTAGGTAGACGCCTGTTTCACCGTTAGCCCGGAGTACCTCGTCGATGTCAAGGGCGATCACTTGTTGCAAGTTAAAGCGAATCATAAAGTAGCGGATCGCTGATGCTGCCGCGATTGCCGCGACCTCTGGCGAAAGCTCTGGTTTCGTTTCCATCATGCGCGTGACTGCCGTGTTGATCAGGTCATCGGCTTTGATCTCGATGCCTTTGCGACCGGAGAAGGCATAATAGCTGCGCCCATCGGAAGTATCCACGCCCAACTGGGCAGCCGTAGCCGCCGAGAGGGTCACTACCTCATAGGCGAGGTGCGTCGAGTTTTCGGCCTGTTCGGTAAAGCCCAAACGGCGCAAGCTTTCATAGACCACCTGTTGCAGGTACGATTGGCGCACATCGATCACGTTGATGACGCGCCGTGCATGCCCAAAACGCTTGGGATCGGTCTCTTCGCCATGAGATTCTGTAGCTTCTGGTGTACGCATCGTCCAGAGCAAGCGTCCATCGGGCTGCCGGCCCCACGGCACAAAGTTAAATTGCACTCCAATGCGCGGGTCGTCGCCCAGGCCAAATTTCCAAAGTTGATAGGCGATATCTTTCGCCGTATAGGTCGCCGTGCCGTCGCTGCGCACAATGATTTTATCGCTGCTGCGGTCGCCTTCATCCGTCTGTGTTTCGCCTTCGCCAAAGGGCAATATCCAGCAACCAGCCATTTTCCCAGTCTCAGGTTTTTCCAGCAGACCTTCGTCGCGCAACATCTCAAACGTGCGCTTCCACAGCCCCGCGTGCAGTACGGCAGACTCCCACGTCAACAAGTCATACGAGACGTTGAGGCGGGACATTGTTTTTAAGTGTGCCTGTACAATCTGACGCGAGATATCTGCCGCCATGACGGGATAATCAGGGGCGCCTTCTGGCTCACCACCATGTTCTATGGCGTGTAATACGGCCTTGCGCAGCTCTGTCAACTCTTGTAGCTGCTCTGGCTGGCTATCTTTTACTTTTTCTGCTGCTTCATACTGCTTGCCGACGGCGACATAGACGCGTGAGCAAAAGTAATCGAAAGACTCGCCGGGAAGCTGCTCGTTGCCCTCGGCAAGCTGTAATTTGCCCTGTTGTAGCAGTGTAAAACCTAGCACAACATCGGCAACCTGGACACCCGAATCATCGATGTAATTCTCGGCCTCGACAGTGTAGCCCTGTGTGCGTAACATGCGTACAACGGTGTCGCCAATGCACGCGTTGCGCACATGTCCAACATGAGCGGCTTTGTTACTATTGATATTGGTATGTTCAACGACAACTTTCGTGCCCAGTCCTACGTCATTCTGCCCAAAGTCGGCTCCTGCATCCAAGACACGCTCGATGATGACTTGCCCAATAAAAGGACGATTCAAGCTGAAATTCAGGAAGCCAGGCTTTGTCACGGTGATCTCCTGAATAGCGGGAATCTGCATGTCACGCAGGATAGTTACCAGGGCTTCGGCGATCAGCATGGGTGAGCGTGCCAACTTATTTTTGCTGGCCCACGGCATGACGGGCATCGAATAATCCCCAAAGCTGGCCTGAGCCGAAAAACGTAAATCAATCGGCAACTGGTCAATAGCAAAAGAAATCTCTTCTTGGGCTAGATATGTTGCTAGTGCCTGGGTAATAAACGTGGTGAGATATTCATGCAGGTCTCTCGGTGTAGACTCAGCCATATGCTGTTCCTTGCTAAGTGTGGTCATCGTTCCTCGTTTCTATCGTAGTATACTTGTTCTTCATGGATGGAATATTAATCTGTTGATTTGAATAGACTATAGCGTAGCATGGTGCAGTGGTCAAGTGTTTTCAAGCATTTGCCACATTTCTATAGGCGAAATAGTGAGATGGCGACCGATTATGCCCTGCATAATCGGTCGCCATCTCACTATTTCGTTGACGTTTTATTCCTCAATCGTCGTCAAATCGCCGGGGTCTTGCCCCAGTTCGCGGGACTTGAGGACGCGGCGCATGATTTTGCCAGAGCGTGTCTTAGGCAAGGCTGCCACAAAATCCAGCTCTGATGGCGTAGCGATAGGGCCAAGCTCGCGGCGCACATGCTCGATCAATTGTCTCTTCAACTCATCACTGGGTGTAAACCCAACTTTGAGCGTGACAAAAGCTTTGATTGCCTCCCCTTTGATATCGTCGGGTTTGCCAATGACGCCAGCCTCGGCCACCGCTGGATGACTGACTAACGCACTCTCAACATCGGCGGTGCCAATGCGATGACCCGCGACATTTAACACATCGTCGAAGCGACCCAGCACACTGATGTAGCCATCTTCGTCGATAGTGGCAACGTCACCCGCCGTGTAGTAGGGTGGGAGCATCGCCCAGTAGTCGAGGTAGCGCGAGCGATTGCGCCAGATGGTGCGGAACATTTGCGGCCACGCCCCCTCTATGACCAGCAAACCACCCTGGTTCGGCTTCACGGGCTGACCATTGCGATCCAGTATCTTGATTTTGTAGCCAGGGAACGGTTTACCCGCACGACCAGTGCGCGCTTCCATAGTGATCAACGTGCCAATCGTCGGACCCGCCGTCTCGGTTTGCCACCAATTATCGCAGATAGGCAGCGTGCCCTTGCCAATATGCTCCTTGGCCCATATAAGTGCTTCGGGGTTGAGCGGCTCACCGGCGCAGATAATCAGGCGGAGGCTGCTGAGGTCGTGCGAGTTGGGATACGCTGGCCCAAACTTCATGAACATGCGTATCGCTGTTGGGGCGGTAAAGAGTTTAGTGATGCGATATTTCTCGATGACGGCCCAGGCAACGCCAGGATTGGGGAAATCCGGTGAACCTTCTCGTATCAACACGGTTGTGCCGTTACCCCATGGCCCGTATACCATCGTGCTATGACCCACAATCCAGCCGATATCCGACATGCACCAGTAGATATCGTCCTCTTTGAGATCAAAGGCCAGCTTTGTATAATACGTGGTGCCGACGGTGTAGCCGCCATGTACATAGACACAACCCTTGGGCGCACCCGTTGAACCAGAGGTATAGAGCATGAAGAGCGGATCTTCTGACTCCATCACTTCGGCTGGGCAGGTTGTTGTTTGGGCATCACAGAGTTCATAAAAATCAACTTCACGACTGCTATCGAGGCTTATTGCGGGTGTCTCACGCCGATGAACGACGACTTTTTCAATAAAATCCAGTCCCTGCACTGCTTCGTCAACGATAGTTTTCAACTGCGTGGTTTTGCCGCGCCGATAGCCCACATCAGAGGTGATGATGATACGAGACTCGGTATCGACAATGCGTGCGCGCAACGCTCCACTGCCCAGACCTGCGTAGACTACCGAGTGGATGGCACCGATACGAGCACAGGCCAGCATACTCGCGACCCCTTCGGGCGTGAGCGGCAGGTAAATACAGACGCGGTCACCTTTTTTCACGCCAAGCGAACGTAAGCCATTGGCAATCTGGCAGGTGTAGGCCAGCAACTCGCTAAACGTGAAGATGCGCTCCTCGCCATCTTCGCCAACCCAGATCAGTGCTTTCTTCGTGGCTCGGTCGCCATTGGCATGGCGATCGAGGCAGTTCGTGGTGATATTGAGTTGCCCGCCCACAAACCATTTGGCGTCGGGTGCTTGCCCTTCCAGTACCTGCTCCCAGGGCTTATCCCACGTAAACTCGTGCGCTATCTTATCCCAGAATGCTGGAATGTCCCTTTCGGCCTCGTCATAGAGAGCCTGGTAGTCTTTGACATTGGCGTTGGCAAGGACCGTGGGCGAAGGTGCGAAGCGTGCCTCCGAGGTCAAGAGTCGCTGAAAATCTTCTGTAGAAGTAGCGGCGGCCTGCGTGCTTTGCGTGCCCTCTTTGCCATCATTGGCTTGTGTGGTCATGATTGTTTCTCCTGCTTCATAACGTATAGAAGCACCTGCTACGCTTGCCAGGAGAGCAGGTGCTTCAAGTGAGACATGCATCAATAGACGGGTTGCTAGCCATCCAATGTCGTGATATCGCCCACTGGCTCGCCGAGTTCTCTGGCGCGAACAACACGCCGCATGATTTTACCCGAACGCGTCTTGGGTAAACTTGGCACGAACTCAAGCTCATCAGGTGTGGCGAGGGCACCGACCACGGTGCGAACATGCCGTTTCAATTCGGTAGCAAGGGCTTCGGAAGGCTCAATACCATTTTTTAGAATGACGAACACTTTGACGCGCTCGCCTTTAATTTCATCTGGTTTACCGATGGCTGCCGCTTCCGCCACTGATGGATGACTGACCAGGCTGGACTCGATTTCCATTGAACCCAAGCGGTGTCCGCTGACTTTGATCACATCGTCTACACGGCCCTGGATACGGAAGTAGCCAAGGTTATCTATTGTGGCAGCGTCACCAGCAAAGTAGACATTCTCAATGGTGTCCCAATAGGTTTTGTAGCGATTCGCGTCGCCGAAAATGGTGCGCATCATGCTTGGCCATGGGTGTCGAATGATTAAGAAGCCACCTTTGCCCGCACCAACAGAGTTACCGTTGCGATTAACCACGTCAGCCTCAATGGTTGGGAGCGGTCGACTGGCACTTCCTGGTTTGAGGGGCAGAATTGGTGTGGGGCTAATCAAGATCGACCCTGTTTCCGTCTGCCACCAGGTGTCCATAATCGGCAGTTTGCCACCGCCCGCGTTTTTGCGATACCACATCCAGGCTTCAGGGTTAATCGGTTCGCCCACCGTACCCAGTAGGCGTAAGCTAGAGAGGTCATGCTTGGCAGGCAAATCCTCGCCAAAACGCATCAGGCTGCGGATAGCGGTAGGTGCGCAGTACAGAATAGTGGCTTTGTACTTCTCGACAATTTGCCACCAACGATCGGCGGCAGGATAGGTAGGAATGCCCTCGTAGAGGATAGTGGTCGCGGCATTCATTAACGGCCCGTACAGAATGTAGCTGTGACCTGTGACCCAGCCAATGTCGGCTGCACACCAGAAAATATCATCGGGTTTGATATCGAAGACAATCTTGGTGGTGGCATAAACACCTGCCGCGTATCCGCCCTGGACGTGAACAACGCCTTTCGGCTTGCCAGTGCTACCGCTCGTGTAGAGGATGTAGAGTGGATCCTCGCTATCCATCACTTCGCAAGGGACGATAGTATCTTCAGGAACATCTTTCAGCAGATCATCCAGGTAGTAGTCACGCCCTTCCGTCATCGCTACGTCGTGGCCAGTGCGTCGGGCCACGACCACTTTCTCGATTGTAGGGGATTCGCTGACTGCCTCATCGGCAATTTTCTTGAGCTCGATAACTTTGCTGCCACGGAAACCACCATCGGCAGTAATCAGCACCTTAGCGTCACAGTCAATGATGCGGTCGCGTAAGGAACTGGCGGCAAAACCACCAAAGACCACCATATGCACCGCTCCCAGGCGGGCACATGCTAACATCGCCGACACCAAATCGGGGATCATGGGCATGTAGACTGCTACACGGTCGCCTTTCTTCACGCCCAGGTTTTGCAAGACTTTCGCCATGCGGTTCGTCATTTTGTACAGTTCCGCGTAGGTGAGCTTGCGCGTCTCGCCTTCATCGCTCTCCCAAATATACGCTACTTTGTCGCGTGTGGGAGTATCCATATAGCGATCCAGGCAATTATAGACAATGTTAAATTTACCGCCCGAAAACCATTTAAAGAAAGGTTTTTCGGTCCATTCAAAGGTAGTATGCCATGGCTCAAACCAGTGCAGTTCTTTGGCCATGTCCTCCCAGTACTCATTGCGGTGCTCTAGCGACCAGGTGTAAAAATCTTCGTAATTATCGAAGCCTTTGCTTTTCATATAGGCCGTGATATTCGCGTTACGAACGATGTCTGCGGGGGGCGTGAAAAGGCGATCCTCGATGAGGACGCTATCAGTGCTCTCAAAGCCGAGGTTGGAACTCATAATCAGTGTGTCTCCTTGCCAACTATACTTTTCTCATCCTGAGACGTGAAAAAATACACGTGAACAAACAATCGAGACTACCAAGAGATCGGTGCGGAAGAACCTGTACCTGTTTTCAAGCGCAGAGGAAAACTCTGTAGATATGTAAGTATAGCATATTCCGCGCCGTCTATGTAGAAGGGAAAGCCAACAGGCACTGGAAGAGGAGTGAAGCAGACGACGATACTGCATTACTCGTTTCTAGTGTCTGATGGCTTTTTAGCGCGTTAGCTAACGAGCAACGATTTTAACTACGTGGGCCGACAGGCAAGGTGAACACAGACTTGCTGGAAGCAAGAATACCAGCCAATGCCGTATACCATGCTGCTAGCGCGGTTAAAACGCCCAGGTAGCCACCAAGTATATGAGCACCATTACTTGGAGCCAGTTCACCAATAGTCAAGGCTAGGAAGGTCAAGAACAGAAGCCCAAACACAGTAATGAGGGCCATATTGGCTCTCAACGTGCCAAGGAACATCAGGCCAGTGAAGATCGTCCAACCAAGTAGGAAGAGTCCGAGTGATTGACTGACGGTATTTGACTTCACCAACGCATCAAGGATACCAGAACCTGGCACAAAGATTACTCCGAGCGCAAGCCAGAAGGCACCGTATGAGGTGAATGCGGTTGCTCCAAAGGTATTGCCCGCTTTAAATTCCCACATACCGGCAAGGATTTGGGAGATACCGCCATAGAAGAGTGCAAGACCGACGATGATATTTGTTCCTCCTGCGGGGAACCAACCGGCGTTGATACTGCTGAGGACGAATGTAGTAAGTGCGAAGGCGCAGAGGCCGAGAGGAGCAGGATTAGCAACAGCGGTTGCTATGGTTTCGGAACGTTCTGACGCAAGTGCCATAGAGGATTCCCACCTTTCATAATAAGAGACTAGCAATGAAATGTACATCTCTGTGTACAAACCGGGTAAAAACGGGGTTTAGACCCTTCACATCTGCTTTTACGCAAGCATCAATGCCTGCGCTTCTTTAATAGGTAGGACATGTCATCCACTGACCGTGTGGACAACTTCAAGTTCGCTCAAGGAGGGCGATCAACAATCTACAGTGGTAAAAGATGAAGAATAGTTAGGCAGACTATCTCCTTTCTTTGTTGTTGAAGCACTTGCCACTCATTCAGGCGAAATGCACTTTGGAGTAGCGTCGCTTACTAGATATTATAGCATATCAATAGAGGCTTTCAAGCTGATTGTAGCTGATTTTTTCTTAGCAGTGGAAAAAATCATGCATTCTTTCCTTTGTATGCTTGTGGTCTGTCAATCTTCTCTCTCCCTGCCGCCGAAGGCGGCAGGGAGAGAGAAGATTGACTAGGGCGCAGCCCTAGAACCCAGTCAAGGGGCGCGGCCCCTTGCATTCCTATGACCTGTCCCCCAGATAAGGTGCAGTCAAGGGGCGCGGCCCCTTGCATCCCAGCTGTGTCTGCTTGCGGTTTTCCGTATACAGGTGCTATTCTTACAATGAATAGCAGGTTGTCTAAGCAGCACAGGAGGAAACGTATATGCAACGACAAGATGTCTATATTATTGCTGGAGCAAGGACGCCAGTAGGGGTACTGCAAGGTTCACTGTCAGATGTGAGCGCTATAGATCTGGGAGTTATTGCGGCAAAGGGCGCGTTAGAGCGCAGCGGCGTTGACCCGCAGCAAGTCGATCAAGTTGTAATGGGCAATGTCATCCAGACGAGCAAGGATGCCATCTATTTTGCCCGGCATATTGCCCTTAAAGCGGGTTTGCCTATCGAAACACCAGCTTTAACTGTAAACCGCTTGTGTGGTTCTGGCTTACAAGCAATTATCAACGCGGCCCAAATGCTCTTACTGGGTGAGGGGCAGATTGCCCTGGCGGGTGGTGCCGAGAATATGACACAGTCCCCACATGTGTTACGAGGCGCACGGACGGGCTATAAACTGGGACAAGCGCCACAATTGGAAGATAGCCTATGGGAGGCACTGGTCGATAGCTATATTGGGTGTGGTATGGCGATTACTGCCGAGAACCTTGCCGAGAAATACAATCTTTCGCGCGAGCAAGTTGACGCGTACGCATTACGGAGCCAGATCGCCGCGAGACGCGCCCAACATGCTGGATTGCTGGCAGAAGAGATTGTCTCTGTAACGGTCAAAGACCGCAAAGGTAATAGTGTGGAAATCACACAGGATGAAGGCATTCGCGATACCTCTATGGAAGCCCTGGCAAAACTGCCGGCGCGTTTCCGTAAAGGTGGTGTGGTGACGCCAGGGAATGCTAGTGGCATCAACGATGCCGCTGCCTGTGTCGTTCTGGCTACTGAGGAGGCCGTGCGCCAGTATAACCTCAAGCCGGTGGCTCGCCTACTTTCCTGGGGCGTCGTTGGCGTTCCCCCAGAAATCATGGGTATTGGCCCGGCACCCGCCATTCGCCAAGCCCTGAAACGTGCAGACTTGAGCCTATCCGACCTGGATCGCATAGAGGTCAACGAGGCTTTTGCATCACAATATCTAGCTGTGGAGAAAGAACTGGGCCTCGATCGCGACAAGACCAATGTCAACGGTGGGGCTATCTCCATCGGTCATCCCTTAGCCGCTAGTGGTGCGCGGGTCACGCTCACCCTTATGAACGAGCTGCGTCGCCACCATCTGAAATATGGTGCGGTCTCCCTCTGTATCGGCGGTGGTCAAGGGATCGCGGCCATCATCGAAAACATTGCATGATAAGGTGCTTCTCTTGAGTGGAGCACGGGGATACGATTGTGCAGTCTGCGATTACATAATCGTATCCCCGTGCTCTACTCAAGTTTGGCTATCACACACGAAACACGCCACGTATCAGCAGTGCCAGTACAATAATCAAGGCCGCTAGCATATTATTATTCAGGTTCGTCACCATCAAATGTACATACTGCTTCAAGTCCCCAGTAGCCGCCCGTAATGCCAGCAGAACGGGGATGACCGTGAAAGCAGCAAGAAAGCTATACCATGAAAAGACTTGTAAGGCCGCATCTAGCAAAAAGGTGATGGCGATGAGTATGAGCACGATGGCCCCTACGAGACGCGCTCCTCGTTCACCGAGAGCCACAATGGGCGTTATTTTGCCAACTTCTTGGTCAGCTCGCCAATGTAAGAAATGATGGAAGTAAAGTACCGCCGTCGTGTACAGTCCGATGGGGAGTGATGCGAGCAGTGCGGACAGTGTCACCGTCCCGGTTTGGACATAATAGGAGCCAACCAGAGGGAGTATACCGAACGAGATCAGAATATCCAATTCCCCCAGTCCACGCCCAATGTAGGCCAGCCGTAAAGGTGGCGCGACATAAAAAAAGGCCAGCAAGAACCCGACGACGCCGAAAGCCAGTGCCAACGGTCGATAGAAGGCAAGCGCAATGCCACACAGCAGAGCCAGCGCGAAAAGGGCAACCGCCAGCCCACGAAATGCCTTGAGTGAAAGTTGTCCTTTCAGCAGTGCTTGAGAGCCGGTAGCAATGGTTGTTCCTTCTGGCATCATCTTTTGTGCGGCTTGATCAGTGCCCTCGGCAAAGTCAAAGACATCGTTAACGACGTTCGCCCCAAGATGAGCAGCGAGGGCACCGACCAGAGTTAAGGCAAACAGTATCCAGTGAAATGGCGTACCTTGTTGCCATGCCAGCACTGCACCGATGAGCACGGGTGAGAGCATCACCGGCAAGGTACGAGCGCGTGTGGCCTGGAGCAAAAGTTGGAATTGATTCATCGCCGTTCCTGCTCTTTTTCCGTAGGAGCGTCAAAGTTCACTTCGGTTCGCATGGGGTTAGCCGCGACATCAGTGATACGCAGCCATTGAACCTTTAGTTCTACCGCAACAATAGGAACACGGGCGATAAAGCCTGCTGCGACAGTGGATTTCTCGCCTAAGGCTTCTCGAATGCTGAGTGTTTCCTTTTCATCGGTCAGTACGCGTGCTGTAGCCGTGCCTTCCAGCCACTTCGTTGGCTCTGACGGCCCAATGAAGAGCCCCACGCGAGGGTTATAGCGCAAGTTCGCTAATTTGCGGGACGAGGCAATAAACGTGCCATAGAGCGTGAGCCCACTCTCTTGTAGCGGGCCTTCCGTGTAAAAGACGCGTGTCACGTATGGCTGCCCTTCATACTCAGTAGCAATAGCGAGTGTATCGTAGTGCGCAAGAAAGGCCGCAATATATTCCTGGGTCGAATTATCCATGGATTGAATTTTCCTTATTTTCAAATGATTGCTTAGTCGTTTGCTAAAAAACTTTCTACCCTAGCATACCACTAGGTTTGACAAAAATGGAACATCTTGAAGCTACATCAGCTTATCAGAGCAATGAACCATACCCTGTATGTGATATACTAGATTTTCATATAGGAGTATTTTTCGCATGAAACCCAAAGAATATCTGGTGCTTTTCGCGCTCGCGGCACTCTGGGGAGCGTCATTTCTCTTCATCAAAGTGGCAATTGTGGATATGACGCCGCTAACCCTCGTCACCATTCGGCTCATATTGGGGGCACTGGGTTTATTACTGTTTGTTGCCTTTAGACCCTCAATGATGAAGGGCTGGAAAACCCGTTTCTGGGCTTTCTTCGTTGTCGCTATTTTCAATGCCATTATTCCGTATTTGACGATTAGTTGGGGCGAGGAATTTGTTACTTCGGGTATGGCTGCTATTTTAAATGCAACGACTCCTCTCGTGGTTGTCATTGTCTCCCAATGGTGGCCTGGCGGAGAACGGCTGACCTGGAGCCGTATCGTAGGCGTACTGATTGGATTCCTTGGTGTTGGTGTGCTGGTCGGACCCACGGCCTTTAGCGTCCAGAGCACTAATCTGTATTTTTGGGGCGTTCTCCTCGTCATTATTGGCTCAACAAGCTATGCTTTTGGTGGATTGCTAGCGCATGGCATGTTACATGGCTTGCCTTCTATGCAACCCGCCATTGGCCAAACTGCGATGGCTGCCGTTATTCTGGCTCCTTTTGCTGGTATTGCCTTGGTAGTACAACCACCAACCCATGCCCTATCATCGTGGGCTATCGCATCGGCCCTCGCGCTGGCCCTGGGCGGTACGTCAGTCGCTTATCTATGCTACTATTGGCTCATTGACCGGGTGGGACCATCACGTACGCTCATCGTGACCTATCTTTTGCCCTGCATGGCTTTGGTCTACGGCGCATTGCTGCTCAATGAGCCAGTGGGTTTGAACGCTATAGGTGGTCTTGTGCTGGTGCTAGTTGGTATATTTGTAACAGGCAAGAAAACGGAGCAGACAATAGCACCTGCAACGACTCCAGAAGCCACCATTCCTAAGTAGCCAAAGCTTCCAATTGGCTTGACTTTGCTTTATAGGTAGGGTACGATAGGTATGATAAGTAACTAAAGTTACAGACACTCTCCATGATGAGGAGCAGAAAAAACATGTTAGAGCGCGATGCTATGCGCTGGCTACAACTGACATATAAAGTACCTAGTGAGCCGTCACAGAAACGCGTTTGGGTTTGGCGGCGATTACAGAACCTTGGTGCGTATGCGCTGCAAAACTCGGTCTACTTACTGCCGTTTTCAGAAGAGGTTGAAAAGCAGTTTCGCCAGCTTACCCATGAAATACACGAGATGGGTGGCGAGGCCAGCATATTTTCAGTGACGGCGCTTGATGTAACCGATGAACGCCGCATTTTGCAAACATTGGTTGAGGCACGTACCAATGAATATAACATGGTGGTGAAGGTATGCTCTCGTTTTCTGGGCAAAGCCTCGGCCCTCATAGAAAGCCAGCATTGGAGTGACCAAGTTCACGCGGAGTTCGCGGAAGTTTTAGAAAAGGTTCACGTGCTCTTTCGCACGGCTAAACGCCACGATATGCTGGGATCATTGACCGCTTCTCGCCGTGCGGCGGCGGCAGAGTCGTTAGCGGTCTGTGAGCAACTGTTCCGCGTCCTGCTCGACCAGGAATACACGCGGGCGCGTCGTATCCTGGAAATGCATAGCGATCTGTTGCCCGATCCAACTGATAGTGAGCCACTGAATGCTGATACTTCCCTGATTGTTAGACAGCGAGATGTGCAAGAACCACCGATATTACCTGTGTAACTTTTTCTCACTCTCATTTTAGGAATATCTCAGCTTTCCAAATATGTTATACTGTGTGGAATATGACATAGTTCATAGCGTAACTCGTTTGTCCAATATATAAATATAGCAGAGGGATGGATAGATGCAACTAAATGGCTATCCCATGCGTATATAGATGTAAGACAAGCGATGGAACAACTCTTCTTTCTTTTGTCTGAACTATTGAACTCTCTAGTTAGAGGAAAAGATCATGCAGAAACAAAACTACGTTCGACAGTCTAACGGTACCAAGGCCATTGCTATTGATAACCGTGTAGAATTGATGAAATATCGGATACTTCAACTTACCGCCCTGATTATCGGTGCCGCCTCTGCCATTGGTCTGCATTTCATTTTTGCGCATTAAACGGAATTTCTCCTTCTTTTTATGCCCATAAAATTTTGATAAGGACACCCTTTTTGAGGGTGTCCTATTGTTTTTTTGCTACGGTTTCTTCCCCTACCCTTTGTTGATCTTTTTTTTGACTTGCCGCCTGCGGCGGCAGGAGAGGGAAGGAAGACTAGGGCGCAGCCCTAGAACCCCGTCAAAGGGCTGCCGCCCTCTGCACTCCTGCGTTTCATGTGACTTGCCGCCTGCGGCGGCAGGAGAGGGAAGGAAGACTAGGGCGCAGCCCTAGAACCCAGGCAAGGGGCAGCCGCCCCTTGCATCCCTGCTCGTTCGTTGAAGGGAAACAGTATACTAGAAGCCAGTCAAAGGGCTACCGCCCTCTGCACTCCTGCGTTTTATTTGAAGATTGACAGAGCCCTAGAAACCGCGCAACTGAGCTATTGGTTCGCGCTCATTGTCCCATAAGTGGGCGAAATGCACCCAGTTATGGAGGACGTGCAGCGTAACTTGCTCATCGAAGCTGATGTCTAGCGCGTAGCCACTATCGAGATTCCAGTTGCGTACATCTGCACGGAGGGCTGTGCGACGCGCATTGCGCTCGTTCGCGCTGGCGGCGGAATTGCGTAACGCCCTGTAGTAGGCAATGGCTTGTCGGCAGAGATGTTCACTGAGATGGAAGGCATAGGTCATGACCTGATCAAAGCCGAGGGTATCCGTCTCGGACGGGCTCCAGAGGAGACTGGCGATGAGAGGATTTCTTGCTTTGCTTTTCCTGAGCAAGATATTGAGAATAAATAAGCGGAATCTTTCGTGACCAGCGAGGTAATAGCGTAGTTGTTGTATGCCTGCCAGGTGATCAGCCAGGAATTGTGCGCTTTGCCCTGCTGACAGGCTATACGTTCCTTCGGCGGCTATGCCCAGCAAGCTTACTACTTGTGCGGGTATGGTCCCCGTGGTGAGGCAGCGAGAAGCCACTGGCTCTATGTACTGTCCCCAATATTGGCGTGTCCAATAATAGAGTGGTCGATCAAAGTAGGTGTTGGCAAAATACTCGTCCAGACAAAGTTCGATGTAAAAATGCTTGCCAAATGGCGCGAAGAGGCCGGGTAGGGCGTGGTCATCATAGGAATTAGCGACCGCATTGATGTACGGATTGAGGGCGATATCGGTTGCGATATGCGATAAGTAGCCCATGGCGAAGGCCAGCGCGTGGCTCCTCAGCGCGGGCGATGGTATATTCGCGATATGTTCGAGCAAAGAGAGCAGCACATCGCCAGAGCGGTTAAGGTGCAGGAGATCGGCCCACACAATAGAATTAGCAAGAGGCGCATTGGTAGTGAGCCGATTGCTCTGCCGATAATTGGAAATCTTCTTTCGGAAATGCCCACGTTGAAAATACGTGGCATCGGGAATTAAAGCACCGAGATAGGCCATGGCTGAGATATCGCTACCGGGATAGTGCAAATCAATACGCGGCAATGGGCCGGTATCCCAGACTGCGCCGGTCGGTGGCGTTTGTGGCACAGCAGTGCCACTCTGAGCGCGTCGATGCAGGGCGGAGGCGTCAATGATGAGCGAACCCAGATCGTTTCCAGCATCCTGGCTGCGCCTCGCCGTTTCAATCAGCACGCGCCAGTGAGTAAGAAATGCGGGCATACGTCCTCTCTTCCTCAGCTTTCTGCACCATCAATGCTATAGCTAACTGGTATACCATCATGGTCAAGAAAAATGACGACCTGGTTCAAGCCAGGGGTAATGGGGGTCACAGGGGTAGATGAAACAGCAGGAGAAGACTCTTGCGGAGGCAGAAACTCAAGCGAAAAGGCCAGTTCGTCGGCAACAAACATCTGGTCGCCGCTCTTGCGCTCTGGAGTTCGAGTTCCATGACGGTTGAACCAGTTGCGCCCACGCAAAATTTGTAGTCCAAACACGCGGCCTTGTACTGGCACCGTTGCTTGTAGCAGACGGAAATGCAGTGTATGGATCAGACGCGAGGTTGCTTCGATGACGGGATGTTGTTCAAGAAACTGCGTGAGTTCTTGTGCTAAGAGACGTATTTGCTCCCCTACCTCATCGTCTTTCCCGTCGACACGTTCTTGCTCTGCACCTATCCTATCCAATTGCTCAGTATGGGTTTGTGGTTCGTGGGGAGCGTGTAGCTGGGGCAAGACAATACGAGGGACGGTAACTTCGAGACGAACGACCAATGGCGGATCACTGCCCATAGGTCAGAGCCTTTCTGCTAGCCTAGCTATACCCATAGCACCATTACAGCCAACCATGTCTAGAACAACAGCGAAGTTACCATAATTGTACCCAGTTTATGTTGGAGTTGCAATGGTGCATGTGTAGGAGCGGAAGTCACCCCCAATGATTTCGCGGTATTTCGGACCAAAACAAAAAAGTTTTTACCCCAAAGGATTTACAAAATTTTTCCGGTTCCACAAAAATATAAATTTATTAAAATAAA
>JBBQXY010000095.1:0-22352 GCA_038209195.1 Ktedonobacterales bacterium
TTATCTCTGTACCGCCAATGAAACGGCACTGCTACAGATGGGGTGTTGCCAAGTAGCTAACGCCGCAGCATGGTCAGAACGCGAACTGTGGGCACCCTGCTTCGCAACATCGGTAGCTGGTACCAACCGGCTCAGGAGACGTAACCATTGCCGGTTTCCTCGCTGCCCTGTTGCGTGGCATGACGGTAGAAGAGACGCTGACGATGGCGTGCGCCGTGGGAGCCTGTAGCGTTGAAGCGGTCGATGCCCTGAGGGGGATTCGTGGTTGGCAGGAAACAATGGAGCGTGTCGCTGCCAACTGGTCGAGTTTGCCATTGGCATTCGACAACACGACAACGGGCTGGCATTGGCACGACCAACACCAACTATGGGTTGGTCCAAATGATAGAGCATAAAACGCACAACTATTATGCTCACGCTGTTTGGCATGCTGCAAGTGCTCTGACCGCCTTCAAGTGACAGGCCGCCTGCGGCGGCGGGGAAGAGAGGAAGACTAGGGCGCAGCCCTAGAACCCAGTCAGAGGGCGGCAGCCCTCTGCACTCCTGCTCGTCACATGAATGTGGTCGGAGCACTAGAGGAATTTTTTACGGTGTAGCCACCTCTGCGCCGTCTGCTGAATGACATCCAAAGCAGTCGCACTGCCTGCTGCCTCCCCTTTTTCAAAATCCCCCTCTGCTTGTCCCATCTGGTTGGTGACATGGGCAAAACAGATGATGTCGTACTGCTTCGCCTGTGCCAGGGCATAGAGTGCGGCGGCTTCCATTTCTACAGCTAGAATCCCCATGGCGCGACAAGCCGCAATGGCGGCCTCCGTCTCCCGAAAAGGCGCGTCCGTTGTCCAACTCGCTCCAACATGCAGTGGGACAAGCGTGTGCTGCCAGTCTGTGCGCACGAGTTCACAAAGAGCAGGATGGAGGTGACTATAGCGTGATGGCGGTAGGTAGTGATAGCTGGTCCCCTCATCACGCAACGCTTGCTCGATGAGTACCACATAGGGAGGCTGACCCATTGACACAATCTGGCCCGCCGAAGTGATGCTGATCAGCAGCTTACAGCCGGATGCAAACAGTTCTTCCGCCACAAGCACAGCAAACGGTGCCCCTACCACGCGACCAATAATCCCATATTCGATCTCTCCGTACACAAAGGTATCAAGCATTGTGTGGTAACATGCCCAGGTTGGGTGACGTTGTAGGCGATCAGTGGTAGCGAGGTGATCAACGAGATCGCCATCTGGATCGAACACACAGATGGCAGGAACTGTCCCGACAGCCAGCCCCTTCTGCCTCCGCGCATCACGTAACAAATTTTCTGGCGTAAATAGCGATGGGACATCGTAATCCTTGTGCTGTAATAGGGGAACCTGCTCGAAAATATCTTGCTGCTCTTTTGCGTCGTGTAAGCTCACTAGTTCTTCTTTCCTCCATAATTCTAGTTGATTGCTTCGCACTATTATACACTATAATGCTGACAAGTAACCTTCTTTAAGGATATACTAGAGATGCTTAATCCTATGATCTCCGTTTTCAACGGACATATACAAAATATAGAAAGCTCTGCTATAGGCAAAGACGGTTCTCTAAAGGATATCATGATGCATGCTGAATACAACACGCTCAAGCAAACACCTGGTCTCGTGACGTGGCTGTTCTGGGTTGCCCTAACGACCAGCGGCGGAATCCTTGGCACCGCCATTACTATCTTAAACCCCAACTCCAACGCCTTTCTCAACCAGCTTTTTATCTGGTTCTTCTTAGCTGGACCTCTCTTCTGCGTTACAGTGGGCCAGTGGTTTCTCCTACACCGCCTGGTTGAACAGGCACACTGGTGGCTGCTGACAGCAATATTGGGGTTCATCTTTGTGATCCCCTATCTCATTTACGGCTTCTCAGCTGAGTTTTCTAACGGGAAGTCACTGATTTTTGGCACTCCTGAGTTCTGGTACGTGAGTCTTTCACTGACAATCATGTCGCTCATCTTTGGGGGGTTCGTAGGGCTGGTTCAGAGTGCGCTGCTGATCTCGCGCTATGGAGCACAACCTAAGCGAGTGCTCTGGTGGACCATCTCCACTGCTCTCGCCTGGGCAATAGGATATCCTCTGGGAGACCAGTTTCTCGGCAGTCTCTTCTGGCTCAGGACAACACCTTCTCCACTGACCGCGGGATTGTTGATAGAAGGGACGAAATGGGGGATCATCGGCATCATTACGGGTACAGCTCTGGTCTGGCTCGGGCGCAAGACTGTGCAGTGTCGATGAATAGTCTGGCTAAGTTTGTCGCTTAAAATCAGCGCGGGGTCGACTCAATTTCTCTGTTTGAAACATATTGTGCCTACCTGTCTGTGGGACATGAATAGAGGACAAAATATATAGATGAAAAAGAAACGGGACGTATCGAGGCTTTTAGCGATGGCGTCTTCGCTGTAGCTATTACCTTACTCGTCTTAAATATCAAGATACCCGGATTAGATTTGTTGCCCGGTCAATTGCCTGACGATGCACATTTGTGGCAAGCATTGGGTAATGAATGGCCGATGCTGGTAGCCTATGGCACTAGCTTCGCAACAATCGGAGTTATGTGGCTGAATCATCACAAGATATTTGTTCACATTAAACGCACGAACACAGTATTGATGTTCCTTAATCTCTTGCTCTTATTAATCATTGTCTTCATACCTGTTCCTACAGCATTGTTAGCCGAGTATCTTGTGCGTCCTGATCTGCATGCAGCGGCTATTGTATACAGCGGCACATTTTTGCTGATGGCTTGTTGTTTTAATATTCTTTGGCGGTATGCGTCCTTTCGCAATCGACTCTTGAGCAAAGACGCGAATCAACAGGCTATTATGGCTATTAGTCGGCAGTATTTATTTGGCCCGCTACTCTATCTCATTATTTTCGGTGTGGCCTGGGTTAATACGGTTGCTTGTATTACGCTCAGTTTCATTCTTGCGCTCTTCTTTGCTCTCCCCGGTCGTCCTCTTCCATCATTACCTGAAAAAGGTGAGTTGAAAAATGAGCAGTGAAATCTGGCTTCAATTACAATTATACGGATCGTCCTGCCAGGCGTTCCTGTACCTGGCGTAACACATCGTCGCTTTTGCAGAAGGCGAAGCGCACAAAACCGTTGCCGATGTGTGCATGTGCCGCGCTATAAAACGACTCTGGCGGAATACAGGCCACGCCAACATCTTTGATGAGATGGTGTGTGAATTCCATGGGCGTCCCATCAAAAATATCCGCGTAATTCGCCATCACGAAATAGGTTCCTTGCGGAACGCTATAGGTCAGGCCGCCGCTATCGAGGGCGGAGAGCAACAACTGGCGCTTGGCTGTATACATAGCTTGAAAGGCTGCAAAGTACGTATCCGGCAGATTGAGGGCGTAGGCAATCGCCTCCTGTGTGGGATGATGCACGGCGAAGGTCACGAACTGGTGGGCGCGAGCAACGCCCTCCACCAATGCTGGCGGCCCAGACACCCATCCAACTTTCCAGCCAGTTGCACTGAACAATTTGCCAGCACTGCTCGCCGTGACGGTGCGGTCGAACATGCCGGGCAGTGTGGCGATAGGAATATGCTGCGCGTTGTCAAAGATCAGGTGTTCGTACACTTCATCGGAGATGACGGTCACATCGTGTTCGATGCAAAGCTCAGCAATTGTTGTCAACTCCGCGTGAGTATAGACACGCCCACTCGGATTTTGTGGCGTGTTCAAGATCAAGGCGCGCGTTTTCGTAGTGAACGCGGCTCGCAACTCGTCAATATCAAAGGTCCAGGTCGGCGGGTGCAGCGGCACGTAAACGGGAATAGCGTTCGCCATGATGATGTTGGGTACATACGAATCGTAATATGGTTCAATCACAATCACTTCGTCGCCAGGGTCGGTCAAGCCCAGAATAGAAGAGAAGATGGCCTCGGTTCCACCGGCGGTGACAATAACACCTTTGGCTGGATCGATATCGAGGTTATAGAAACGTTCCGCGTGATCGGCTATTGCTTGTCGCAACGACAATGTACCAGGACCAGGCGCGTACTGGTTGTACTGACCAGCCTGGGCCGCCTGTACCAAGTGCTGGATGATATCCACTGGCGTGTCAAAATCGGGCTTGCCTTGCCCCAGGTTCAGGGCTTGGTATTGCTGTGCAAGCGTATTCACTTCGGTAAAGATGGTGGTGCCAAATGTTTCGACACGACGGGCAGCAGAGGGCATGGTGTATTTCCTTATAATAAATATTTCATGTGACTGGCCGCCTTCGGCGGCAGGGGAGAGAGAGAACTAGGGCGCAGCCCTAGAACCCCGTCAAGGGGCTGCCGCCCCCTGCACCCCTGCTTGTCAATCTTCTTTTGACTGGCCGCCTTCGGCGGCAGGGGAGAGAGAGGGAGCTAGGGCGCAGCCCTAGCTCCCAGTCAGGAGGCTGCGCCCCCTGCACCCCTGCTACTAGGGAAGGGATAGAGAGCTAGGGCGCAGCCCTAGAACCCCGTCAAGGGGCTGCCGCCCCTTGCATCCCCGCTAGTTATGAGTGGATGTCGGGTTGCACCCCTTGCATCCGTGCTTTGAGATTGATTTGTATTATACCCAACTGCTCATGGTAGTGGCAATGAGAAGGGTACTTCATACGCTTTTTGTTTTGGCATTCAAGGTCGTTGCGCTGGTGAGTGAGAGACCTAGGCCGCTTAGACAGAGTAGGCTCATTGTGGTCATAATCAGCGCGGCCAACGGATGGGAGAAGACGAACATGGCAAGGATACTGGACTTTGGGAAGCCCAGCAAGCCGCTGAAGACCAGTACGCCAGCGAGTTCGTTACTTCCCACTTGCCCAGGGGGGTTGGGCAGGATGCTGAACATGGTGTAGGTGATATAGCCAAAGATGGCTGTTCCAAAGCCCATGCTGCTGACCCCAACAGCGAGGAATGCGAACCACGCAAAAAGGCCATCGCACGTAATGGCGAGGCAGGTGAGCAGTATCGCCGGAATAAATGTGCGTGGACTGCTGGCACCCGCCAGTAGCGAATCGATGAAGCCGAGTGCAAAGCCTTCAATTCTTTCACCAATACCCTTGGGGAGAATTTTTAACATAATCTGGATAAACTTTGTGGCGGTACTCCGATTCCATGCCATCAGTGCGACGGTGAAGATAATTCCCAGCAGAATGCTACTGACCAGGCTGAGAATGATCCAGAGCGTGGCACTCATATGAATACCTGGTATAAATGGCACCAACGCCATAATAAAAAGAGCCGGTAACAGATCTAGCGATTTGTCCATCGCGACTGTGGGCAACGACCTGCTGATGGGGACGCCTTTGATGCGCTTTAGAATAAGGCTTTTCGCCACTTCCCCCCCCTGGACGGGGAGCAAAAAATTGAGGAAGACAGCTACCCAAAAGATCTGGACGGCATTTAGGATACTGATCTTGCAAATAAGGCTCAAAAACAGTCGCCAACGCATGCCACGAATGCTAAATGCCATGATAAATGAGGCGGCGGCCAGCAGAGCGAAGCCCACCCCTTGCTTCGTTGTCAAGTGTTGCCTCAAGAGAGAAAGGGTGGTAGGAATATCGACAAAAAGGCTAATAAGGAAGAGCATGCCTATTCCTAGGAGCAAGCCAAGCACGACCCTCGCGGCAGTCGTGTTCAGTAGCCTCTTCCACCACGATTGTGACGTTGCTTCAACCACGCGTGGCGTATCAGGTAGGGATGGTAACAACGCTGTCTGACCAAGTATCTCTTCCGTGAACTGATTGAAAGGCCGTGTCCCTGCTTGCTGACTGCTAGAAGGATGAACAACGCCATCAACAGCAGTGGGCGTACTGTCCAATTGCGCTTGCCTCTCCTCAGTAGGTGGGCGCACAGCACGAAGCATGCCACTGATTTCCATCAGACGCATGGTGCTCATTGAGCCAATATCGAACACATCTATAGGAATGTCGTCATCCAGATCATACTGTGATGGATCTTCCCACAATTGTGGTCGCGGCGTTACCCCAAGGCGAGGAAGGGCGGTAGTAGATTTTGACGCGACGTCTTCTTCTTCAATTTTTTGATATAAACGCCATTTACCGGTCGCTAAAAAACTTTGGGAATGTTTAATCAGTCGATTAGGACGAATAACCTTATGCCCTGAAGACTCATTACCTGGAGATTGCATATATACCTCATAGAAAATTTGCTCACCATCCTATATCAACGAATTGCTATGCATGGAAATAACACAGGCTTCCGTTACCACCATCAGTACTGCCTGTACACAACAATCAGCCGTGACAAAGTCCATTGTTCACTTGAATAAGTTATGACCATATGTTACACTTTTCTTCTGTAGGATGCTTGGTGATAGCACTAGATTGAGAAGTAGATGTACGTTACAAGGCAGAACTATCGATAACATTTTCCCACCGTGCTGATTACCCAGAGATATATTTGACCGCCCATTCAACGCCCAGGTTACTTTACCCGATGTTTCTGTGCTTACGCTTACCTTCTCCCTGATGAACTTTTCCGTCAGCTTGCGTATTATCTTGCTCCGAGGGAAAAGGCTTATGCCTACTGAAGTTCTCTGTAGAAAAAGTTACAGAATGTAATCTAAGCAAATTACTTGGGCGTATTACGTACCGGAGGAGTATACCAAAGAAGGCACTCTACAATATGCTTTTCGGCTGATATTTGAAAAGTGTACGATTGCTATTTTCTTCCTATACTGCCTATCACCCCATTCCCAGCGCGATGCTATCTTGGAACTATCCTTTTTCAAGAGGCGGCTGTTGCCTCACGCGTATCCTCTTTATTGTTAGTTTAGTGCCACTTCCCATAAGGCACTTAAAAGACCCATGTGCCTGGATGGAGTGCGTCTTTTAACAGACCATGAGCGACCTCGCTCGAGGAGGAACAACATGGCGAACAAAGTGGAGGACGTCCACATTATCTGGATCGTGGAAGGATTGGGTTGTGAAGGAGACACCGTCTCAATCACTGCAGCGACTCAACCGAGCCTCGAAGATATCGTGATGGGGGCCATCCCCGGGCTCCCCAGAGTGCATATCCATAATAAGGTCATCGCTTACGAGCTGGGCGGTGCCAGTTTCATGGAATGGTGGTATAAAGCAGAGCGGGGTGAACTCGATCCCTTTGTACTGGTGATGGAAGGCTCGATCCCTAACGAGAAGATCAAGAAAGAGGGCTACTGGGCGGCCCTTGGTACGGACCCGACCGGGCAGCCTATCCCTGTTTCCGATTGGATTGATCGACTTGCACCCAAGGCATTGGCGGTGGTAGCTTGCGGGACATGCGCCACGTATGGCGGTATTCATGCTATGGCTGGTAATCCTACAGGTGCCATGGGACTGCGTGACTATCTGGGCCATGATTGGAAATCTAAAGCGGGTTTCCCCATTATCAATGTTCCGGGGTGCCCTGTACAGCCGGACAACTTCATGGAAGTCGTTTTGTATCTGCTCTACATGGCAGTAGGCATGGCCCCGGTGATTCCCCTGGATGATGAGGGACGCCCGACCTGGCTCTTCGGAAAAACGGTTCACGACGGCTGCGACCGCGGTAGCTACTACGAGCAGGGCGATTTCGCGACCGAATATGGCTCCCCCAAATGCCTCGTGAAACTGGGTTGTTGGGGTCCAGTGGTGAACTGCAACGTGCCTAAACGCGGCTGGATGGCGGGTATTGGTGGCTGCCCCAACGTGGGCGGCATCTGCATTGGCTGTACCATGCCAGGTTTCCCCGATAAGTTTATGCCTTTCATGGATGAACCACCTGGTGCTAAGTTATCCTCAAATGTAATCGGCGTCTATGGCAAAGCAGTTCGAAGACTACGCTCGGTTACAAATAACACTCTCAATAAAGAGCCATCATGGCGACATAAGGGGAGGCAACTGACCACGGGCTACCAGCCACGGTGGAAGGGATGACCAGCCAACATCAGTCTATAATCGTTCAACAAAGGAGTTAGCATTATGTCTACGCAAGTTAGACGCGAAGGTACCCCAACAGAGCCATCACAGCTTGTAGAGATGTCATGGGATCCGATGACACGCATTGTTGGTAGCTTGGGCATCTATACGAAGATCGACTTTAAGCAACGCCGGATAGCGGAGTGCTTTAGCTCCTCCCACATCTTCCGTGGCTATAGCATCTTCATGCAAGGCAAAGACCCACGCGACGCCCACTTCATCACAAGCCGTATCTGCGGCATCTGTGGCGACAACCATGCGACTTGCTCCTGTTATGCACAGAACATGGCCTACGGCGTAAAGCCACCCGCAATGGGTGAATGGATCGTTAATCTGGGCGAGGCGGCAGAGTACATGTTCGACCACAACATCTTCCAGGAGAACCTGGTCGGCGTTGACTACTGCGAGCAAATGGTGAAAGAGACGAATCCCAGCGTACTCGAAAAGGCCAATAAGACTCCCTGCCCGCACGCCGCAGATCACGGGTACCGCACCATTGGCGACATTATGCGCTCACTCAATCCCTTCGTCGGCGAGTTCTACCGCGAGGCATTGCATGTGAGCCGCTATACGCGTGAGGCATTCTGTTTGATGGAGGGACGCCACGTCCATCCCTCGACCCTCTATCCCGGTGGAGTAGGAACCGTTGCCACCGTCCAACTCTTCACAGACTACCTGGTTCGACTGATGAAGTATGTCGAATTTATGAAGCGGGTCGTTCCGATGCACGACGATCTGTTTGACTTCTTCTATCAGGCGCTGCCCGGCTACGAGATGGTTGGCTATCGCCAGACTCTGCTCGGTTGCTGGGGATCGTTCCAGGACCCCGATGTCTGCGACTACGATTATCGCACCATGGATAAGTGGGGACGCGCCATGTTCGTCACGCCTGGTGTTATCGTCGATGGAGAACTGGTGACAACGAGTCTGGTAGACATCAACCTGGGTATTCGCATTCTGCTCGGTAGCTCCTACTACGATGACTGGCAGAGCGAACGCACCTTCGTTGATCGCGACCCGCTGGGCAACCCGGTCGACAAACGCCATCCATGGAACCAGACCACCATCCCCAAGCCGCAGAAACGCGACTTCAAAGATAAATATAGCTGGACGATGTCACCACGCTGGTATGACAAGCGGACAGACAAGTACCTGGCCCTCGATACAGGAGGCGGCCCCATCGCTCGCCTGTGGTCAACAGCCCTAGCTGGGATAGTTGACCTGGGCGGCTACATCAAGGCTACCGGACACAGCGTCAAGATTCGACTGCCCAAGACCGCCCTGAAGCCAGAGGTGGAGTTCGAGTGGAAGATTCCGAAATGGAGCAATGCTATCGAGCGTAACCGCGCGCGAACATACTTCCAGGCCTACGCTGCGGCGGTGGCTCTCCACTGCATAGATAAAGCTCTTGCCGAGCTACACGCTGGTCACACCAAGACGTGGACCGATTTCACGGTGCCTAAGGAGGCCATTGGCTGCGGCTTCCACGAGGCGGTGCGCGGCGTACTTTCCCATCACATGGTCATCGAAAACGGCAAGATCGCCAACTACCACCCCTATCCTCCGACACCGTGGAATGGTAGCGTGCGCGATATCTATGGGACCCCCGGACCCTACGAAGATGCTGTGCAGAACACACCAATCTTTGAAGAGAACGGTCCCGACAACTTCAAAGGTATCGACATCATGCGAGCAGTACGCAGCTTTGACCCCTGCCTGCCGTGTGGCGTTCACATGTACCTGGGTGAAGGGAAACAGCTTCAAAAGGTTCTTTCACCGACATTTGGCGTACATCAGGAGTAGCAGGGCTTTCTCCACCGGCCCCGACCCCCTGATGCCCACAAGGGGCATCACTACATGTTGAAACTCGCGGGCTTTGCTGCTGATAGCAGCAAAGCCCGCGATAACCAGAGTGATGATTTTCTGGCACGGGCCAAATACGGGGTGATGTCCTGGTGATGGACAGCGTTTTTACCGCGTGTACTATGCTTGATTACATTTTGAAAGGCAGAATAATTCATGCCACAAAAAGTGCAGGAGCACCAGCGCCAGGCGGCGCATATTGAGAAGCTGGTCCAGGCGATTTCCGAGTTCCCTGACCTCCATGAGCGAGCCACGGCCCAAGAACTTGTGCAAGCTCTGCTGGACATGTACGGCGAGGGGCTGACACGACTGCTTGAAATTACAGCGGAGAGTGAAGTAACGGGCATTGAATTGATTGATACCTTCGCAGAAGACGGTCTGCTGAGTTCCTTGTTTTTGCTGCATGGACTCCACCCACTCGATATTGAGACGCGAGTGATGCAAGCATTGGACGAGGTGCGACCCTATCTCAAGTCGCATGGCGGCAATGTCGAGTTCGTCAAAGTTGAAGATAGTATCGCCTACTTACGCCTGGAGGGCAGTTGCCACGGCTGTCCCGGCTCGACTAGCACCCTCAAATTGGCTATTGAGGAAGCTATTTACAAAGCGGCTCCCGACCTAGACGGACTTCAGGTAGAAGGAGTCACCGAGCCACCACGCAAACCTGGCATACCAGTTACCTTTGTTCCCCCAAAACGCAACAAGACTAGCACACGCCCAGCGCAGAAAGACAGTGGATGGATACAAGTAGATGAACTGTCATCGCTGCCTACGGGTACCACCAAAGCAGTGACCATCCAGCATGAAGCGCTGCTCTTCTGCCAAATTGCCGATACGTACTATGCGTACAAAAATCGTTGTGGCAATTGCGATGCCTCGCTCACTGGTGCTCAGTTGGAGGGTACGACGCTAACCTGTTCCTCTTGCGAACGGCGCTATGATGTCAGCCACGCGGGACGGTGCCTGGATGCTCTCGACCTGCTGCCTCTCGAAGCAGTCCCACTGCTGGTGGAAAACGGCAAGGTCAAAGTTGCCCTTTCAGCTTTGGCAAACGACGAGCAAGCTCAGGCAGCTTTATCAGCACATGCGAGCGTGAGGTAAGCAGTTATGTCATCCGAATTTACCAATAATTTTGGTGGACTTTCCCCTGCTCCCGTTGATATACTACGTCAGTTCGCACGTAAGCGCGCAACGCGTCAGCCTGAGGAGCAGTGTGAACTCTGTAGTACAGAGATCGGGTCGAATCATCGTCACTTGATGGACCTCACCAAGCATGCGTTGCTCTGTGTGTGTCGTCCTTGCTCCATACTCTTTGGGGAGCCTGGATCGGGCGGTGGAAATTATCGGTTGGTACCCGACCGCTATCTTCTGCTCATGGATTTCCACATGACGGATGAGCAGTGGGACAACCTGATGATTCCGGTGAACATGGTCTATATCTTTAACACCAGTTGGAGCGCGCAAGAAGCACTGCCGCAAACCTCACCGCCCGCAAAGCACGCTATGGCTTTTTATCCCAGTCCCGCCGGAGCGATGGAATCTATGCTCAGTCTGGAAGGTTGGGATGAGCTTCTCAGTGAGAATCCCATCTTGAGCAGCCTGGAGCCTGACGTCGAGGCCCTACTTATCAACCGTGTGCAGAATAAGGGCGGCGGCGCGGACTATCGTGAACACTACATTGTCCCCATAGACGCCTGCTTCGAACTTGTTGGCTTGATCCGCCTCAAGTGGCAGGGTCTGAGCGGCGGGGAAGAGGTTTGGAAAGCGATAGGGGAGTTCTTTGCAGGGCTACGGGCGAAAGCAACCACTGTGGGGGGCAATGAGCCAGAGAAAATAACCCCTACCCCCTGGAGAGGAGAGCTTAATGCCAGACCTGAGCTTTGAGGTAATCAGTGCCAAGGTTGAGAACTATAGCGTACTCCCACTGCTCATCTTCAAGCTGCGCATTGTGAACGACAACGAGGAAGAGCAGATCCAAAACATCAACCTGAAGTGCCAGATCATGCTCACAGTCACGCAGCGACGCTACAATGCTACAGAGAAGGCAAAACTGCACGAGCTTTTTGGTGAGCCAGAGCGTTGGGGTAAGACCTTGCGTACCTTCTTGTGGACGCACGTCACCACAGTGGTGCCGCGTTTCGCAGGAAGCACCATCGTCGATTTGCCTGTGCCATGCAGCTACGACTTTGAGGTTGTGAGCACAAAGTATTTCGATGCGCTGGAGGACGGTGAGATTCCGCTCAACCTGCTCTTCAGTGGCACCATCTTTTACACGGGCGAGGCAGGCAATTTACAGGTTGAGCAGGTTTCCTGGTCGAAGGAGGCAAACTACCGTCTGCCAGTCGCGCTCTGGCAAGAAGCCATCCAGGCGTCCTTCCCCAATAGTGCCTGGATTCGCATGCACAAGGATGTCTTCGATCAACTATACCAGTATAAGATCGCCCAGGGCCTCATCACCTGGGATGCTGTTCTTGCGCGTCTGTTACAGGCAAGTAGCGAAGAGGTGCAGACATGAAGCTAGAGCAAGTGAAGGAAATCGCCAACGCTGTCCTTTTTGAGGGCTATCTCCTCTATCCCTACCGACAATCAGCACTCAAAAATCGGACGCGGTGGACGTTCGGCGCGGTCTATCCACAAGAATATAGTGCAGCCAATGACGGTACAGAGCCGTGGACAATGCACACCGAATGCCTCATTGAGGGAAAGCTAGATGCTATCGCTCTCGACGTCACTGTCCGCTTTCTGCACTTACTTGTTCGTACAGTGGCGCAACCCGAAACGGTGGCAGACAATCGGGTTGAGCCGTATGCTGGTGAATGGGGCCTGGCAAGTCGTCTCGCGAATGAACCATTGCAAGAGGGCATCGAACGCGAGGTCAGCGCATTAAACCTTTCCTTGCGCGATCTGCTGGCTGAGCCACGGCGTGTAGCCATCGAATTTCCCGCTTCGCGCATCGTAGATAATGCGACGAACGGAACTGAGATCATTCGTGAGCAGCAAGCAGTCGCGGGAGCTTTCATACTCGCAGCCGCACAGGTGGACACCAATATCTACAAATTGAGTGTGCAAATCGAAAATACGACCCCTGGCACTGATATCCTGACAAATCGGCGCGATATTGTCTTGTTACAATCGTTTGTCTCTACTCACACTATCTTGCAGGTACGCCAGGGTTCTTTTATCTCGCTATTGGAGCCAGCCGAAGAGGCGCAGGACTTTGTCAAAGCATGTCAAAATCTTCGCACATGGCCCGTGTTGGTTGGTAACGAGGGGGAACGGGATACAATGCTATCGTCACCTATAATATTGTATGACTATCCACAGATTGCCCCAGAAAGTCCTGGAGCCCTCTTCGATGGCTCTGAGATCGATGAAATACTCAGTTTGCGTATCATAACGCTGAGCGATGACGAGAAGGAGCAGATGCGCCAGGACGAGCGCACACGCGAGATACTGGAGCGCACAGAGGCTCTCACGCCCGAACAATTCATGAAGATGCACGGCACCATCCGCGAGTTGCGTCCAGTCAGAGAAGGAGAATAGGCATGATCCGTAGCGGAGGTTGGGATTTTCCAGGGTTCCCAGGCGAGGATTACCCACCGCCAGCAGCGATAACGATTGACGGTAGAGAGGTGAAGGCGGGAACGCGTGTCCGCTTATGCCCAAAAACAAGGCGCGCTGACGCTTTCGACGCGGTGCTCGACGGAAAGATCGGCACAATTGAGGTCATCCATCAGGATTTCGAGAATCGCATTTATCTGGTCGTTACCGTGGATGATGATCCTGCCTACGAACAGATGAAGGAACAGAGTCGTGTTATGCCCGGTCATCTTTTTTACTTTTTCCCAGAAGAGGTAGAACTGCTGGGAGATGCAGAGGATGAACGGTGAACATGCCTGACAGTACGACAACTTCAACAGAAGGCACGTTTAAGCGCATACTTATTGCGTGTATCGGCAACATCTTTCTGGGAGATGATGGCTTTGGGGTCGAAGTAGCACAAAAATTGCTGCAACGACAATTTCCAGAGGGTGTGCAGGTGAAAGACTTCGGCATACGTGGCATGGACTTAGCTTACACTTTGCTCGATGATTATGATACACTCGTGCTAGTTGACGCGGTTTCACGCGGCGGACAGCCCGGCACACTCTACCTCATCGAGCCTGATTTAATCAACATGACCCCTGAGAAAGGAGGAGAGGCCGGCTTTATAGCACTGGATAGCCATAGCATGGATCCCGTGAAGGTACTGGCTTACGCCCGAACATTGGGGGCACAACCAATTCGTACCCTCCTTGTTGGCTGCGAACCAGCCTCCTTGGGTGGCGACGATCCCGCGGATATGCAAATGGGCCTGAGCGAACCAGTGCAAGCTGCAGTAGATGAAGCCGTAAAAATGATCAACTCCCTGGTAGCGGATTTAGTACACTCAGAGCAAGTTACCTAACTCTTTTTCTTGGTGGTGGTGACAAGCATTGTCACCACCACCAAAACACTTGCGAGCTGCCGCAGGCAGCGAGAAGTCAAACACAAACGAAAACCCAATGAGTTACACACAAAGAAAGGAACTTCGAAATGTTCAAGTTAGTTCTCATCGTTATTGCCCTGGTCGTGGGCTATATGGTCGTACAATCGATACCCGACCTGCAACGCTACCTTCGTATTTCGTCAATGTAGACGTTCGCCGCTATCGGCGTATGCGATCAATGTAACGCGTCAGGAAGACAAAAGGGAAGAGGTTAGTTATGCATGAACTCTCGATTGCTCAAAGCATCGTTGAGACCGTTGAAATGCGAGCAACTGAGTGTAAAGCCACGCGGGTGAAGAGTGTGCGACTACGCATTGGGGAAGCCAATGGCATCGTCAAAGACTCATTGACCTTCTGCTTTGAGATGATCACTAGCCTCGATCCCAAGTTGACGGGTGCGCAGTTATTGATTGATTTCGTGCCACATCGGGCGCGTTGTCCGCGCTGTGGAATGGAATTTCCCGTTGAAAACTACATCGCCCAGTGCCCCACCTGTACAGTGTGGAGCGACGACATCGTTTCAGGCAACGAATTCCAAATTCTTGACATGGAAATCGATGTCGAGGCCAATGTAGCAACCTGAATGGACAGATAGCAGACTCAAACGGAACGTATAGTATTAGGAGTGGCAATTATGCCCAAAGTAACCATTGCGCAAAACATTCTGGCAGTCAACGACACCGTAGCCCAGGAGATACAGCAAATGTTGACGGCACGCGGCATTCGCACCATCAACATCATGAGTTCGCCTGGGGCCGGTAAAACTACCCTGCTGGAGCGAACGCTGCTGCGGCTGCAAGGGCAAATTGGCATTGGGGTGATCGAGGGCGATATCGAAACAAGTGCCGATGCGGAACGCATAGAGGCAACCGGGGCGGAGACAGTGCAGATCAACACGCGGGGCGCATGTCACCTGGAAGCACATATGATTCGTGACGCCCTGGCAGCCATGGATTTGTCACGTATTGACCTGCTCGTCATCGAGAACATCGGCAACCTGGTCTGTCCCTCTGGCTGGAACCTGGGCGAAGACTTACGGGTGGTGCTGGCGAGCACCACCGAGGGTGATGACAAACCAGCCAAGTACCCACAGATGTTCGCGGCTTCGCAGGTCATGGTTATCAATAAACTTGACCTGCTGCCCTATGTGGACTACGAGCTGGAGAAAGCGAAACGGCAAGCCTTAGCCATCAACCCACACTTGCGCATCTTTGAGCTCAGTTGTCGCAGTGGCGTGGGACTCGACGCATGGTATGATTGGCTACTAACCTTCGTTCGGCATGAAATGTAACTGTGACCAAAGTGGTCGCCTAGCAAAAGGCACTATGTATGGCTTCCGTAACAGGATCAGTAATGCAGCGGCAGCGTATTACCATTCAGGGTATTGTGCAAGGAGTGGGCTTCCGACCGTTCGTATATGGGCAAGCCCTGCGCAACGGTCTGGTTGGCTTTGTGCTCAACAATAGCCAAGGCGTCACCGTTGAGATAGAGGGACCGTCCGCGGCACTCGACAGTTTCCTGCATGCCTTGCGCACGGAAGCACCACCACTGGCGCGCATTGACTCCATTGTCACGGAGCAGTTGCAACCTTGTTATGAAACGGCCTTCGTCATCGCTCATAGCCAGGCTGGGAATGAGCGTCAAGCACTCATCTCGCCTGATAGTGCCACCTGTACTGATTGTCTGCACGAACTCTTCGATCCCACAGATCGACGCTACGGCTATCCTTTCATTAACTGCACCAACTGTGGGCCGCGCTTTACCATAGTACAGGATGTCCCTTACGACCGCCACAAGACCACCATGCGCGACTTCCCACTCTGCCCACTCTGTCAGGCGGAGTACGAAGACCCACTCAATCGACGCTTTCATGCTCAACCCAACGCCTGTCCAACCTGTGGCCCCCAAGTGCAATTGCTCGATTGGTCAGGCAATAGTTTCCCCCATCCCATTCCCACTGCCGCACAGCAACTCGCTGCTGGCAAAATTCTTGCCATCAAGGGCTTGGGTGGTTACCATCTGGCCTGTGACGCGCTCAATGGAGAGGCCGTACAACACCTACGGCAGAGGAAGCACCGCGAGGCCAAACCCTTCGCACTGATGGTCCCCGATCTGGCAACAGCGCGGCAACTTTGCACCGTGAGCGATGCCGAGGCAACGCTTTTACAGTCATATCGCCGCCCCATTGTGCTTTTGCAACAACTTCCCCATTGTCCGGTCGCAGTCGGTGTTGCACCGGCATATGACACCCTAGGCATCATGTTGCCCTACACGCCCCTGCACCATCTTTTGCTGCACGCTTTCGCCGAGATTGCTGAACCTGGCAGCTTGGTGGTGCTAGTGATGACCAGTGGCAACCTGAGCGATGAACCGATTGCTTACCAGGATGACGATGCGAGTACACGGGTACGTGCTATCGCCGATGGCATACTGACCTCCAACCGCGCCATTCATATGCGTTGCGACGACTCCGTCACACGCATCACGGCTGGTGGCGCGCGATTTATGCGTCGTTCGCGTGGGTATGCGCCTGAACCCATTCCGCTCTCTCTCGCTTTCCCTTTGCCGATTTTGGCCTGTGGCGGTCATCTCAAGAACACTTTTTGTCTAGGCAAAGGACGGCAAGCCTTCGTCAGTCATCACATTGGCGATTTAGAAAATCTCGAAACGCTCACCTCGTTTAAAGAGGGCATTACACACTTTCAGAACCTCTTTGATATTTACCCACAGGCGGTCGCCTATGATCTCCATCCCGAATATCTGGCGACCAAGTACGCGCTTGCTACCGACATACCACAGAAAATCGGGGTGCAGCACCACCACGCCCATATTGCCAGCGTATTAGCTGAGCATGGATTGACTGGGCCAGTGATTGGCGTCGCCGCCGATGGCACTGGCTATGGCACAGATGGAGCCATCTGGGGCTGCGAAATAATGACCGCCGATCTGCTTGGATTCGAGCGGCAAGCACATCTGCGCTATATACCGCTCACTGGCGGTGAACAAGCTGTCCGTCAGCCCTGGCGCACGGCGGCTGCCTACCTTGCTCAAGCCTATGGCGATGCATTACTGGCACCAACCATTCCTTTTACCCAGCAGTTGGATCGCGCAAAGTGGCATATATTGGCCCAGATGATCGCCCGCGACCTCAATTGCCCGCCCACTTCTAGCCTGGGACGACTATTTGACGCTGTCGCTGCCTTGTTAGGATTGCCCAAAGGTGTAGGAGTGCCGCAAGCAGGTACCCTTTATGAAGGTCAAGCGGCTATCGAACTGGAAATACAGGCGTCACAGGCCAGGCACATGGAAACAGCTCCCTACCCATTTACTATCAATAGCGAGGATAGCAAGGGCCAGGCAGCAGCAGTATTGGATGTATCCCCGCTCATTCGCGCCATAGTGAGCGACATACAGCAGCAGCTACCCGTACCAGAGATTGCCTATCGTTTCCATCTCAGCATAGCCGCTTTGTTAGCGCAAGCCTGTGCTAAAACACGCGAACAAACGGGGCTGAACATTGTCGCACTCAGCGGTGGTGTCTTCCAAAATCGGCTGTTACTCGAACAACTGATATCCCGCCTGGAAGCCATGGCCTTCCAGGTCTACGTCAATCAACGCGTCCCACCCAACGATGGAGGTGTAAGTCTCGGTCAAATAGCCATAGCCGCAACCCGGCTAAGTGCAGTGTAGGGGCCGCTTTAGCGCGACCACCGCCGATTTATCGGCCCGAATTATGAAGGAGAAAAAACATATGTGCCTTGGTATTCCAGGTCAAATTCTAGAGATCGTCGATGACGAAAATTCAATTGCCAAAGTCGTTGTCTCTGGCGTAAAACGCAACGTCAGCATCGCGCTCGTGCGCCCTGAAGGCATCGAGCTAGGAGACTGGGTCTTGATTCACGTCGGCTTTGCCATGAGCAAGATTGACGAAAACGAGGCACATGAGACCATGAAAGCCTTGTATACGATGGGCGATATCTTTTCTGATGAACTCAGAGTGTTCCAAGAGAGCCAAATTGAATGACAACGAGATGAAGCAACAAGCTGAGCTGCTAGCACTGGTCACGGCACGTTTTGCACAGAGCATGGCGGTGCCGGAAACGTTTTTCGCAGCGGAGGCGGGACAAATCGCCGAAGCCTGCTGGGCGATGGCTCGTCGCTTCCACCAGGGTGGGCGGATGTTGGCCTTCGGCAATGGAGCAGCAGCTACCGATGCACAGCATGTCGCGGTTGAATTTGTGCATCCGGTGATTGTTGGCAAGCGAGCGCTACCGGCCCTGGCTCTGACCAATGATAGCGCAACGTTGAGTGGCCTGATGGCTGGAAGCGATGGTACGATGTCCTTCTCGCGCCAACTGCGCGTGCTGGCCCGACCCCAGGACATTGCCATAGGTTTCTCAAGCGATGGCAACTGTGCCAACGTCATTTCAGCACTGACAATAGCCAAAGAAATGGGCCTACTTTCGCTAGGAGTGGTAGGCGGCAACGGTGGACTGGTGAAGCAGAGCAAGCTCGATTATTGTTTCGTCGTCCAAGCAGACGATCCGCTGGTGATACAGGAAACTCACGAGACGCTGTATCACATCTTATGGGAATTAGTACATATCTATTTTGAGCACGAAGGACTATTGCGATGAAGGATGTGGAACGTATGGCTGCACCGAATGACACCCAATCCCATGTTGGCGTAATACAATGCATTCCTACAGCCGAAGGGCACTGCATAACCTGCTCTGATGAGGCCATGCCAGCCACGGTACTGCGTGTCGATGAGGCAAGCGGCATGGCACTGGTGACGGTGCAAGAGACGACGGAGGAGATTGATGTTACCCTGGTGGATACCCTTGCGCCAGGCGATATCGTGCTGGTACACGGTGGCGTAGCTATAGCCCGCATCTCTGAGGCAAGCCATGAATGACACAGAAGGCTCGGAGTACGACCGGCTCTTTTACCCTTTCCTCTTCGAGGGAGGCACGTCTAGCATCGAGGATGTACTGGCACAGGTGCGGCACTCGACCATCGAGAAGTGCCGCGAGGTGATAGCCCTGCGCCAGGACACACTCGCCCATGCTGGCACACAGATTGTCACCATCGGGCAAGCAATAGCAAGAGCCTTTGCCAGCGGAGCTACCCTTTTTGCCTTCGGCAATGGCGGTAGTACCACCGACGCCCAGGATATGGTAACTGAGCTGCTCAACCCGCCCTTCGCACATTGGAGACCGCTACCCGCGATTGCGCTGACCAACGATATCTCGGTAGTGACAGCAGTCGCGAATGATGTCGGTTTTGACAATGTCTTTGCGCGCCAAATCATTGCCTTTGGTCGCAAAGGTGATATCGCTATAGGTTTTTCAACCAGTGGCAATTCTACGAATGTGCTGGTGGCGCTGGAACAAGCACACAAACAAGGGCTGCTGACCATCGGACTGGCAGGTTACGATGGCGGCAAGATGCTCCATTCGCGAGCAGTGGATATGTGCATCAATGCAGCTAGTGATCACATCCCACGCATCCAGGAAGCCCATGCCACCGTCTACCACTCCCTCTTAGAGGTTATTCATACAGTGCTAGAAAATCAAGAGAATGGAGATCACCCACATGAACATGAAATTCGTTGACGAGTATCGTGACCCCAAACTGGCGAAGACGATCTCTGCCGAGATCGCGAAAATTAGTGGCGACCAGCCGCTCAAATTTATGGAGGTCTGCGGTGGACATACCCATACTATTTACAAGCATGGCGTTGAGGACGTGCTGCCGCGCAATATCGATCTTATTCATGGCCCTGGTTGTCCCGTCTGCGTCCTGCCCATGGGTCGTATCGACGATGCCATCGCCATCGCTCGTACCGAGGGCGTGATCTTCACCACATTTGGCGATATGATGCGCGTACCCGGCTCCAAGGGCAGCCTCCTCGATGCCAAAGCCGATGGTGCCGATGTGCGTTTCGTCTACTCGCCACTCGACGCCTATAAGCTGGCCCGCCAGCATCCCGATCGCCAGGTGGTCTTCTTCGCCATTGGCTTTGAAACGACCGCGCCTTCGACGGCGGTTACGCTGCTGCGAGCAAAGGCCGAAGGGATCAAAAATTTCTCGGTCTTCTGCAATCATGTGACGATTATTCCCGCCATGAAAGCAATTCTCGATTCGCCAGACCTGCGCCTGGACGGCTTCATTGGAGCAGGACACGTCAGTATGGTGATCGGAATGCGACCCTACAACTTCGTGGCCCGCGACCATCATAAACCCGTCGTCATTGCCGGTTTTGAGCCACTCGACATCATCCAGTCGGTCTATATGCTCGTGAAGCAACTCAAAGAGGGCAGGGCAGAGGTTGAGAATCAGTACGCACGCGTAGTACGACCAGAGGGCAATGTAAAGGCGCTGCAAGCGATGGCCCAAACGATGGAATTGCGCCCCTTCTTCGAGTGGCGTGGCCTGGGCTTCATTACGCACAGTGCGCTGAAACTGCGCACGGAATATGCTGATTGGGACGCCGAATTGCGCTATGAAGTGCCAGGACTGCGCGTTGCCGATCCCAAAGCCTGTCAATGTGGCGAGGTACTCAAAGGCGTGATTAAGCCCTGGGAATGCAAAGTCTTTGGCACGGCATGCACCCCTGAAACACCCATCGGTACCTGTATGGTTTCGCCGGAAGGTGCCTGCGCCGCCTACTATAGTTACGGTCGCTACTCTATGGCTTCCGAGCGCAACCGTTTGAACGTCCTTCCAATGGCGAGCGAGCCAAGGAGATAGTGATGGATAGCAGGACCAATGAGGCAGGGCGCATTGATACTGTGCTGAACAAGATCGAGCGCACGCGACAGGCCCGTCGCCATAAATTCTACTTGCGCGATGAGAAGATCACGCTCAGTCATGGCAGCGGCGGCAAATCAACCCATAACCTGATCGAAGGCGTCTTTGCTCCCGCCTTCTCCAATCCACTGTTGGACGCCATGGATGACGCTGCAACTTTTAGCATCAATGGCACAGGGCAACGCCTGGCTTTCACCACCGATACCTACGTGGTCAGCCCTCTGTTCTTCCCCGGTGGGGATATCGGCAAACTGGCCGTCCATGGCACAGTCAATGATCTGGCAATGGTAGGTGCGGAGCCGCTCTATCTTTCGGCTGGCTTTATCCTGGAAGAAGGCTTTCCCATCGCTGACCTGCGCCGTATCGTCGCGTCGATGGCTGCTGCTGCCGCTGAGGCTGGCGTCTCTATCGTCACTGGCGATACAAAAGTAGTGCAACGCGGCAAGGCCGATGGTGTCTTCATCAACACGGCTGGCGTGGGCCTCGTTCGGGCTAACTCGCGGCTCAGTCAGGCACAGTTGCAACCAGGCGATAGAGTGTTGCTGAGCGGTCACGTGGGCGATCACGGTATCGCCATTATGCTTGCCCGTGAGGCACTTGAAATCGAAACCGACATCCAGAGCGATACCGCACCCCTCCACTCGCTGGTAGCCGCGCTCCTCACAGCGGCAGGCGATGGCGTTCACTGCCTCAAAGACCCCACACGAGGGGGAGTAGCCACAGCCTTAAACGAGTTGGCTCTGGGTTCCGAGGTGTCAGTCGCTCTAGATGAACAGGCTATCCCCGTCCATGCCGAAGTGCGCGGCGCGTGTGAAATTCTCGGCCTTGATCCTCTGACCATCGCCAACGAGGGCAAACTCCTGGCTATCGTCGCGCCAGAGGTAGCTGAAGCAGCCTTAGCCGCCATGCGCAATCATCCCCTGGGACGCGATGCCGCGATCATCGGCACGATCCAGGCCGATCCGCCCGGCATGGTCTTCTTGCGTACCGACATTGGCGGCTTACGCGTACTGGATATGCTGGTGGGCGACCCGTTGCCGCGCATTTGTTAGTTGCCTAGCCTACTTATATTGATTTCATGAATTGGATAGGGGTTTTGGGGGGGGCCGCGGGCGGGGGGCAACACCCAAAAACAAAAAAAGAAAAAAATGAAAGGGAGGGGGAGAGGGAGTGGGACCCAGAC
>JBBQXY010000096.1:0-21841 GCA_038209195.1 Ktedonobacterales bacterium
CAAGCTCGCCTCGCGGCCAAAGTCGCCTTACATAACTTTTGTCTCTGGTTCAATCAACAACTTGATAGGCCTCTTTTGGCTTTTGCTACCTTGCTAAACTGGTAGGGCTTTCGGGCTTGTTAATTCACACCAAACGTTTAACGGATATCGAGATACATCTGTTGTAGTTGCGAGGCTGAAACGCCACATTGATAGAGCGTGCGCAAATACCACATGAAGAGCACAGTGCGAAACAGCCCCATTTTTTCGTGCCGTCGCGCTGAAGTTGTCACGTATTGTGGCAATAGAACGACGTTGCCAATTTTTCGCAGTCGTGCAATAATTTCTAAATCCTCCATCAGTGGTTGATCGGGGTAGCCGCCGACTGCCCGAAAACTTGTGGTGCGTATGAAATAGGCTTGATCGCCCGTAAATAATGTGCGCACGCGTGAACGCAGGTTCGTGGTATAGGCCACAAGTCGGTAGGGCCAGCGCTCACAGTTGAAGCAGAGCCGAAATGCTCCTCCCACAACGTTGGATGCACTCAATGCTAGCTCAATGGCGGTGAAGGCATCATCTGGCAGGATTGTATCAGCGTGCAAAAATAGCAGCACATCTCCATCGGCCTGTGCGGCACCAGCATTCATCTGTGTGGCGCGACCGCGTGACGAACAAATAACGCGACCATATCGTTCAGCTATCGCTACGGTGCTATCGCTGCTGCCACCGTCCACAACGAGCAATTCGCAATCAAGATCATCGCATTGCTTGGTGAGATGAGCAAGGTAACTTTCTAGCACTGTCGCTTCGTTCAGCACCGGTACAATAATGGAAAAACGCATTTCACTCTCCGCGCTTGCAGCTGAAATACCAATGAAGAAGGGCATCACATTGATGCCCTTCAAAATCGTTATACAGTACTCTGTTTAAAGTGTAACCGTCTGCGGCTTCGCGCGGCGCGTGGGCAGAGGAATAAAGGCTTTTTCCTCGGCATGGGGCTGTGCGGGACGCATCTTCACATTCAATGCGCAAAACGACATGACACCGCGTGGCGATGCATTATGGAAGCAACAGCGTTCGATGCGGCTCATATCGATATCGCTTTCGTCCATAAACGGCTTGACGAAAAGCGTGAGCGTCTTGCGGCTGGTCCAGAAGGAAGGATCGGTGCCAATGTGGGGCCAGAGTGTCTTCATCAGCTTGAGACTACCACCAATATTGGAGACAATCTGGGGCAGAATCGCGGCACGTCCCCGGGTGAGCATACGCAGCGTCATATTAGGGCGCGGTCCCATCACATCCATAAACTCTTTCAACGAGAAGTTGGGTGCAATAGGTTTGTAACCTTCTTTGGTGTATTTGAGTAACGAGAACGTGTTACACAGTGGTGAACCTTCGCCTACAGGGAAGAAAAGGTCTTCCGAGATGCCGGTCTGTTGCTCAATGAGTTGCAGAATTTCTGGCATGCGTAATTTACGCGGAGCGGGCTGCGGTGCTGCATTTTCGTCAGCTTCATCTTTATTGACTTCAAATCGACCAAAGGGCGTGGCTGCCTGGAAGGCAATGGCACAGACGGTATCGGGATGTTGCCAGGCAAAATGGATGATCTCCTGAATCTGGTCGCTATTGAGGCCATCATAAAGCGCAACAGCCAGTGTCGAAGGCAGTTTAACGCGCTCGAGTGCGGCAATGGCCTTAACGCGCACATCCCATAGGTCTTCTCCTCGTAACTTGAAAATGTCCTCTGGACGAGTACTATCGAATTGCAGATAGACCGAGGTGAAACCCCATTCGACCAGCTTTCCGGCAAATTCGGGTTCGCGTGCCAGACGAATACCATTACTGACCATTTCCAACTGCCCGAAGCCCTTACGTTTGACCATAGCAGCAATCTTATCTAGGTCTTTGCGTACTGATGGCTCACCACCGGATATTTGCAGTGATATACCCTTGCCTTCAACTGCAATCAATTGGTCCAGGCGCGTCTCAATCTCTGCGAGCGAGTAGTCACGCTCTGAAGGGCTGGAGTAGGCATAACACATTGGACATGTCAGGTTGCAACGTTCAGTCACTTCCAGGATTGCCAGGCCGGCAGGCTTGCGGAGCGGGAATGGCGAAAGACCCTTGGATATATCTGTGTCGCCACCATCTCCATAGCGTTCAATCATGACCTTTTCAACATCAAATGATTTACGGTAGTAGGCAGCATGAAAACCAAGGTCGGTTTCTACTTCGCCATGGGTCGGACAACTGCGCGTGAAAAATACTTGTTCGTTGTCGCGTACTTCGTATGTCGCAGGAACAATCTCGCCGCAAATAGAACAAATACTGCGCGTCGGTTTGAGGACTTCAGCCAAGGTCTTGCTCTTTCTTTACTATCGCAGAACAGCGTGGGCAAACGGGTAGAGCTGTGCCTATTCAAGGATACGTGTGTAGCTGAACGTTTGGATTACTAAAGAATCTTTCATTACACGGCTTTATTAACAGCTACTAAATACCATTGTGTATGACGCCACAGAAAGCTCAATCAGGTAATAAGCTATCTTGCATTAGTATACATGACTGAATAGCGAATTTGTAATGCATTGGATAATCCACGGAGTTGTAGAAGGAATGGGTAAGTTGCCATAAGAGGAAGAAGTTAGGAATGAAAAAGCCTGCAACTGGCTCCTTTGTGGAGCGCAATTGCAGGCTTTTCATCAAATGATGGTGTCTAGTTCTACCAACCTTAGCGCGTTGGTGGACGGTTATAAGGGTTTTGAACAGTTGGTTCATCAGTATACGACTGTTGGGGATAGGCTGATTGTTGGGGATAAGTCGCACCCACCTGCTGCTGCGCCTGTTTTGCTTGAATCTGTGAAGCCGCACTGCTTACTGTGCTTTCACCACGGCCCAGCCATCGGCGAGCACTTTCTTGTCCACCCAATCCAAAGGCGAGGCCGAAGGCGATGGCAACAGCTCCAACGACGGCCGCAAACAGCTCATTAATGAGTGCAGGGGCTATCTGCAATTGCTCAAGAGCGATCAATGCCGCGAAGCCGATAATTGCCCAGCGTGCGATGTTCGCAAAAATGTTGGGATTGCCAATGTTTGTGCTGGATGTCGCCCCGCGTACAATGTCTGCCACAAAAGTAGCACCCAATGTGCCAAGGAAGAGCACGAGAATTGCCACAAACACATTCGGGATATAGGCAATAAGCGTATTCAGGATGCCACTAACGGATGTTAATCCAAGCGCATTCGTGGCAGGCACCAGGAATATCAAGAAGAGAAACCAGAAAACGATCTTCCCAAGAACTCCTGCTGGGTCTAACTTCACTCCCATGCTCTGCTCCATGCGGGTCAATCCAATGCGTTGGGCAAGTCGGTCAAAGCCAATTTTGCGCAAGAGGAAAACTACTGCCTTGCTTACTAGAGATGCAATAATGTAACCAACTAACAAAATGACCAGGAAACCGAGCAACAAAGGAATAAAGACAAGCAGTACGTCAAGTGCATGTCCCAGGGCACTGAGTATTGCCTGTCCAAAATTTTGGAATACGGTCACGAGCAAACTCCTTTCGAGTTCAACCATATGTTAAACAAACGGTGCTATAAAATGACTTACCAAACATAATATCCGTTACCTTTGTAAGCATAATGCAGAACATTCGTTTACACAAGTCAACAATAGATATGCTAAGCACTTTTTAATCCTATAAGAACAGGTCCTTATGTTTGTTGATTAATAGTTTATTTCGTCATTTAATTAGCAGTCTATTCAAAGGAGGCCCTTTGAATAGTAGCCTGTTTCACTTCATGTGACGAGTGGGGATGCAAGGGGCCGCGCCCCTTGACTGGCACCCTGCCTGGGGGGCAGGTAATTAGGGCTGCGCCCTCGTCCTCCCTCTCTCCTGCCGCCGAAGGCGGCACGTCAAAGGAAGTGAAACAAAGCAATGGAGGGGTTGGAGAATAATCAGCATGCGGTACTCGCAGTAGTAGCAAAAGCCATCGCCTGTAAAGCATGCTGATTATAGCAGAGATTATAGGAGGTTTTCTCTACTTACATGCTGTGTTGCTTGCTTGCGTAGGGCCTGGAGTCCATCACTAAAGCGCACGGGATAGGGTTCTTTGACGCTAAAGGCACGATATTGCTGGGGCAACATCTGTAGGTTTTGTTGGGCCAGTTCACGGATTTCAGAAAGCGGTGGGAGGCTACCAGGAATCATCTCTCCATTGCGCATCACTGGACGTAGAATGCGTTGATAATGTTCAGGGTGGGGTTCGTGGGCTAGTTGCACAATATCTTCTTCCCATTTAGGGTGACGATAGATCTCTTTTTTGCCGGGCCAAGTGGATTTCGGGCCAGCAATCTTGACTTTGGGATATTCCATGCCACTCTCATCGACATACCAGACTTCTTTATAGACGGCACCGAGGGCACCACCGGAAACGCCATGTTCAATGGAACCCGCACCACTGCCAAGCGTAGTGCCTACGCCAAAGGAATCAATTGCTGCTCCAGCTTCTAGTAGTGCTGTGATTTTCCACTCGTCGAGATCACCACTGGCGAGAATGCGCACATTGACCAGTCCAGCAACATCGAGCTGTTCGCGAATATAGAGACTATCAGCAACCAGGTCTCCACTATCCAGGCGCACGGCAGCAAGGGTATGACCCAATGACTCTTGTACTCGTTGCGCGACCACAATGGCGGTATGGATGGCAACGCGGGGATCGTAGGTATCGAGCAGCAACGTATAGCGGTTGTAGGAAATAGCGATTGCCTCAAAGGCTTCTTCCTCGGTCGAGAAAAGCTCAATTAGGGCATGCGGCACCGTGCCAGTAGCGGGTAGACGGAATTCATACGCGGCATTCAGGAGTGAGGTGCTGGCACAACCACCAATGTACGAGGCGCGTGCGACCGTAATTGGCTCTTGCGCCCGGCGGAAGGCGAACTCTGCGACGCGCCGCTTGCGTCCCTGTTCAGCGGCATAGACAATGCGCGATGCTTTGGTGGCAATCAGTGTCGAGAGGTTAATAGCTTGCAATAACCCCGCCTCTAGCAGGATAGCCTCGCGGAAGGGAGCCGTTACGCGCAAGATGGGTTCATTCGGAAAGGCTATGGAACCTTCTGGCAGGGCGATGATTTCGCCTGTAAAACGCAAGGTAGCCAGCTCATCGAGAAAAGCCGTATTGTAGTCGCGAATATTCGCCAGGAATTTAAGTTCTTCGGGGGTATAACGAAATGCCTGGACAAATTCCAGCGCAGATTCCAGACCTGCGACGAGCAGGTATGCCCCTCCAAAGGGGGCAGTACGTGTGTACAGATCGAAGGTAGTCATGCCATTATGACCTGAATGCCAACTTACGTAAGCGGAATCGGGGTGGTACATATCGGTCATCAATCCTGGATGATATCCTGGTGTACGGCGGTGCATAAGTATTTCCCCCTTCAACAAACTTTCTTTACGTTTTGCATAGCTGCTCAAGAAACGCTTCCCTATCATATACCATGCCAACGGCGATGTTGCAAATGGTAGGATCAAGAACATAGCTTTTTACCCTCTTTTTAACCCCTAAATGGCCTTCTCTGCAATTGACATGTAACTTTTCTTGTGATACGCTCAACTTGGTTACTTACCTTTTTTTTCGTAACAGGCCACTGGGCATTGTTACCTGCATGCGTAATTGCAAGGGAAGGTAGTAATGTTGTATCCGACGCCTACAGTAGGGTCAACTTTGAAATATAATCCTCAATCGTCTGACCCTGGCGTTCTCCATCTGAACAGAAAGGAGCTTTGTCAACGCGTCAGGTCCTATCAGAAGCTGTTTGCTCAACTGCAATGTAATCTGTACATCTCGGACTGGCGTATTGACGTAATAGCAGAAGATTTCGTATTTTCTCGTAAGTGGTAGTCAATTCAACACTATGGGTTCATCCGTGGGGTAGATGGGAATGTCCATGTACCCAGGACGACAGGTCCTCGTGAAATTTACTAGACCGATGGAGGTAACCATCCATGACGATGAAGCGCGAAGTTAGCATTACGGTGAATGGCCAGCAACACCATTCCCACGTTGAGCCGCGCATGTTGCTTGTACATTATTTGCGTGACGTTTTAGACCTCACAGGTACTCACATTGGCTGCGATACTTCGCAATGTGGTGCTTGTACCGTTCTTCTTGATGGTGCATCTGTAAAAGCATGTACCGTTCTGGCCGTTCAGGCTGATGGTTCAGAAGTGACCACCATCGAAGGTCTGGCACCAGAAGGCAGCCTCCACCCTATCCAAGAAGGATTCTGGGAGAAGCATGGTCTGCAATGTGGGTTTTGTACCCCTGGCATGATTATGGCTTCCTACAATCTACTGAAAAACAATCCCAATCCGACAGAGGCCGAGATCCGTGAAGGTCTCAAAGGTAACATCTGTCGCTGCACCGGCTATCAGAACATTGTGAAAGCTGTTCAGTATGCTGCTGAACATATGCAAACCACTGCTTCTGAGCCTGTAGGTGCGGGCGGCGAGTAACCTCGCTTTGCCGATTCATAATGTAGAAACTCCTTCCATTTTCTTTCTGTTTCTCGCGATGAGAAAGGATAGGTAAACAAATGGGTATTGCAGCTATGCTTGGTTCGCCGATTAAGCGGCGTGAAGACCCTCGATTGATTACAGGTCAGGCAACCTATGTAGATGATATCAAGCTTCATGGGATGCTTCACATGTCTGTCTTACGTAGCCCCTACGGCCATGCTCGCATTAACAGCATCAATACCGAGGCGGCACGAAATCTCCCCGGCGTCGTGGCTGTGTATCTTGCCGAAGACCTCAAGGGCGCTGTTGGCAATATCGCCATTGCCGTTCCCCTGGGACATATAGCCGAAGGTATGGGTACGCGTGGCCCTCTGGCAGAGGGAAAAGTTCGTTTCTATGGCGATCCTGTTGCTGTGGTGATCGCCGATGATCGTTATACTGCCCGCGATGCCCGCGATTTGATAGAAATCGATTACGAGCCCTTACCCGCGGCGATTGATGTTGAAAAAGCGATGCAGCCCGACGCGCCAATTTTATACGAAGAATTTGGCACCAACGTCGCCTTCAGCATGCATCCCCCTACCGACGAGATCGACAAGGTTTTCGCGGAAACAGAAGCCGCTGGCGGCGTTGTCGTGAAGGCCCGCTTGATGAATCAGCGCCTTGCTCCTGCCTCAATGGAGACCCGCGGCGTTGTAGCAGAGTACACGAAATCGAACAAGTCTCTGACCATCTGGAGTTCATCGCAGATTCCGCACTTACTGCGCAACATTTTGGCCGCTACGGTCGGCCTTCCCCAGCATCAGGTGCGCGTAATTGTGCCTGAGGTCGGCGGCGGTTTTGGCTCCAAGCTCAATATCTACCCCGAAGAACTGGTTGCGGCTTTCGCTGCAATGAAGACGGGCCACCCAGTGAAATGGATTGAGGACCGCAGTGAGAATCTCGCGGTGACCGTCCACGGGCGTGATCAGGTTGACTACATCGAAGTTGCCGCCACCAAAGAGGGCAAGGTAACCGGTCTGAAGGTACACGGCATTTCTGACATGGGTTCCTATTCCCAGCTTTTCACCGATGTGATTATGATTGCCTTCGGTTTCCCAGTCGCCTGTGGTGCTTACGATATCAAAAATGTCCATCTCAGTGCTGATATCGTCTTCACCAATAAAGCTCCAACCGATGCCTACCGTGGCGCTGGTCGTCCTGAAGCGACCTATGCCGTGGAGCGGGCTATGGACCTGGTGGCCAATAAGTTGGGCATGGACCCGGCTGAAGTACGCCGCCATAACTTTATTCAGCCCGATCAGTTCCCCTACAAATCGGCGGCAGGGGCCGTCTATGATACGGGAAACTATGAAGGTGCCCTGGATAAAGCCCTTGAGATGGTAGACTACAAAGCCTTGCGTGCTGAACAGGCTCAGAAAAGGGCCGCGGGCAAGCTGATGGGCATCGGCATATCCTCCTATATCGAGATTTGCGGCTTTGGCCCTAAGGGAACTGCTCCCGTTGGTCTCTACGAAAGTGCGCGTGTCCGCGTCGAGCAGAGTGGTACTGTCATGGTCTATACCGGTTCATCTCCACATGGACAGGGCGAAGAAACAACATTTGCCCAAATTGTTGCAGAAGAGTTCGGTATTCCCGTGGAAAACGTGATGATTCTGCATGGTGACACCGATTCCACCCCTGAAGGTCGCGGCACCTACGGCAGCCGTACTACTGCGGTTGGTGGTTCCGCCGTCTTCAATGCGGTGCAACGGCTGAAAGAGAAGATGAAGCTGATAGCCTCCCACATGCTGGAAGCCAGTGTATCGGATGTGGAACTGGAAGATGGCAAATTCTCTGTTGCTGGTTCTCCACAAAAATCGGTGGCCTTTGCCGATGTTGCTGCTGCAGCCAACCTTTCCAATACCCTCGCTCCTGGTATCGAGCCGGGCTTGGAGACAACCTTCTTCTTCGAGCCAGATGCCTGTGTCTTCCCCTTTGGCACGCATATCTGCGCGGTTGAAGTGGACAAAGAAACTGGTGAAGTCGAAATCACCCGCTTTATCGCGGTGGATGACTGTGGACGCCAACTGAATCCCATGATTGTGCAGGGCCAGGTTCACGGTGGTATCGCGCAAGGCGTCGGTCAGGCTCTCATCGAGGGCGTCGAGTATGGCGAGGATGGTCAGCTACTAACGGCAACCTTCATGGATTATGCTATGCCCATGGCCTCAGAACTGCCGCACTTTGAGCTTGGTCATACCATCACGCTAACCACGGTTAACCCATTGGGTGTGAAAGGCGTTGGCGAAGCTGGCACGATTGGCTCGACACCTGCCGTATCGGCAGCGGTCGCTGATGCGCTTGGCGTACTGCATATTGATATGCCATGTAAATCAGAGAAGCTGTGGAAGATCATTCATCAGCAGCAATAGGTAGCGTACAAAGGAGAATTTACGATGTCTGTTCCAGCAGCATTTGATTATCATTCCGCCACGTCGGTGGATGAAGCGATCTCACTGCTCCAACAATATGGAGATGATGCCAAATTGTTGGCCGGCGGTCATAGCTTGCTTCCAACAATGAAATTGCGCCTCGCGCAGCCCGCTCACCTGGTTGACCTGGGCAAAATTAGTGGCCTCAGCTATATCCGCGAGGAAAATGGGGCTGTTGCTATCGGTGCGATGACCACGTATACAACGCTTCTGAAATCTGATCTGTTAAGCCGTCATTTTGCCATTTTGCCAGAAGGCATTGCGGTAATTGGCGATCAACAGGTGCGCAATCGTGGCACCATCGGTGGGAGTATCGCCCACTCTGATCCGGCCGCCGACATGCCAGGGATTGTCCTGGCCCTCAAGGCCGATATCTTGGTGCAGGGTGCCAATGGCGTGCGCACCATTAAAGCCGACGATTTCTTCACCGGCATGTTCGAGACTGCCCTCCAAGCGGGCGAAATTATCACCGAGATTCGTTTCGCGATCCCGCCAGCCAAGACTGGTAGCGCATATATGAAGCTGGAGAATAAAGCTTCCCATTATGCGATCACTGGTTGTGCGGCGGTTGTTTCTCTCGGTGGTGATGGCACTTGCTCAGCGGCTAGCGTTGTCATTACCGGAGCCTCGGTCATGTCAACTCGCGCCAAGGCAGTGGAAGCCGCCCTCGTGGGCAAGAAACTTGATGCCGCCACAGTGGCAGACGCCGCCAGCCACGCTGCCGACGGCCTGGAACTCGTGGAGGATATTCACGGTTCTAAAGCCTATCGCAGCAGTATGACAGCGGTGATGACTCGCCGTGCCATTCAAAGAGCGGCAGAGCGCGCATAACCTGCTGCATTGAGCTATCAGGGTAAAGTGATATGCCAGGGCGGCCATGAGGGCTCGTTCCTGGCATATCACTTTGTAGTGGCAATATTACTGTATGGGAGGGATGCAATACTGCATGCAAGATATTCGTATCGAACGTTGGGCCTATACCCTGGTCAATTATTCTCTCTATCTTAAAGCGGGCGAGACCGTCGCTATTCACGCAACACCATTAGCGGCCCCTCTCGTTGAAGCCGTCTATCGTGAAGCGTTACGTATAGGAGCGCATCCACTGCCTGTAATTGAGTTAGAGAACCTTGAGCAAATCCTCCTGCGCGAGGGCAACGCTGAGCAACTGAAAAAAATTTCGCCCGCTGCTTCCGCTTTGATCGAACAAGTGGATGCTCGCTTATATATTGGTTCGGCAAGCAATACCAAAGCTTTCAGCGCGGTTGATCCAGCACGAGCCGCGCTGCGCCGTGAGGCCTTTCTGCCTCTCTCGCAGGTCTCGCGCCAACGCGAACAGGCAGGCGTGTTCCGCTGGTCCTACACGCTCTATCCGACTTCCGGCTACGCACAGGATACGGAGATGTCCCTGCACGACTTCGAGGAATTTGTTTTTGATGTCTGTTTCCTCAATGATCCTGATCCGATAGCTCGTTGGAAGGAGCTTTCCGTCCAACAGCAACGGCTGGTAGATTGGCTGGTTGGGCGCAAGCAAGCCCATATCGTGGGCGAAGGCACAGATTTAACGTTGTCCATCGAGAACCGCGTGTTTATCAACAGCGATGGGAAACGCAACTTCCCCAGCGGTGAATTTTTCACTGGGCCAATTGAGAATAGTGCCAATGGAGTGATTCAGTTTGACATTCCCGCATCGCACGATGGTCGCACAATTGAGGGCGTGCGCCTCGTCTTTCGCGATGGGAAAGTGATAGAGGCCAGCGCACGGCAGGGGCAGTCCTACCTGGAGCACATGTTAGAAATTGATGAAGGTGCCCGTTACCTGGGTGAATTCGCCTTTGGCAACAACCCCCGCGTAAATCGTGGCACCAAAAACGTCCTCTTCGACGAGAAGATGGGTGGTACCATTCATCTTGCCCTCGGCGCAAGCTACCCCGAAACCGGCGGTCTCAACAAGTCTGCCCTCCACTGGGACATGGTCTGTGACCTGCGCCACCACGGCAAAGTCTGGATTGACGACACCTTATTCTTGCAAAATGGGGAAATCCTGGTGTGAAAGATGCAGAGGCAACCAACCTTGATAACTACCCTGAATATAACATAGAATATACGTAACGAATACAAATTTTTTGTGCTGGAAGACAGCACTAGTTTTCTATTGGAGGCTTTGTTGGAGCAGGAACAAACGTTATTACCCCTTGCCACAATCGAAGATGTCCAGAAGGCGATGTTTGCCCAGAATTATATTGCCGACCGTAGCCTGGCAACTACGGTGTTCCTGGCACTTAAACGACGTAAGCCGCTTTTATTAGAAGGCGAGCCAGGTGTTGGTAAGACAGAGATTGCCAAAGTGCTTGCCGCGCTCTTACAGACGCAGCTCATTCGCTTGCAATGCTATGAAGGCATTGACGTCAATACCGCCGTCTACGAGTGGAATTATACGCGCCAAATGCTTCATATTCGCTTAATGGAGGCCGGTGGGGTGAATCGACAAGATGAACTCAAAGAGATTTTTGGCCCAGAATTCCTCATCAAGCGTCCCCTCTTGCAGGCTATCGATACAGAGAACGCCTCCACGCCAGTGTTATTGATTGATGAACTAGATCGCAGCGACGAAGAATTTGAGGCCTACCTCCTCGAACTCCTCTCCGATTTCCAGATCACCATTCCTGAAATTGGCACGGTGAAGGCCAAAGAGCCGCCCGTTGTCATCATCACATCGAATCGTACACGTGAAATCCATGACGCCTTGCGCAGGCGCTGCTTATACTATTGGATTGATTTCCCCACGTTGGAGAAAGAATATTCGATCGTATTAGCACGTATGCCAGAGGTGCCCGAACGTCTGGCACGACAGGTTTGTGCCTTTGTGCGCGAAATTCGCAGCGTAGACCTCTACAAGGCTCCTGGCGTTGCGGAAACGCTGGATTGGATCAGTTCATTGCTGGCATTGAACCAGATGGATCTGGTGGAAGGACCTGTGCGCGATACCTTGGGCGCACTCCTGAAGTACCAGGATGATGTCCTGAAGGTTGGTGGCAGCGAGCTCTACAAAACCTTGCAGAAGGCGCGGGGAGTATCCTGACCATGGATGTAGAACCGCACTGGAATGGTAATTCCTCTGCTTCCAACCCGTCAGATGCACTCTTATCGCTCACGCTCAGCCCACTAGAGCTTGAGCGTGGGGAGCGCCTGCTCTATCGCCTGACAGAATTTGGGCGCATTCTCTGGGAGGTAGGCATCGATGTAGGGCCGCGCAAGATGCTTGAACTGGCTGATACCTTGAACTACATTGATCTCACGAATAAAGAGGATTTTTATATTACGCTCAAATGCTCTCTCCTCGCTCGCCATGAGCAGGAGCCGATCTTTGATCAGATGTTTCTGTATTACTGGTATATGCGCGATCGCCAGGAAAAAAAAGAGAACAAGGCTACGGGCGCAGCTAAACGCGAAGAGCGTCAGATGCGACTGCCACCTTCCGAACGTAAGCGGTTGGCTGAACATTTGAACTCTCCTGAGCAGCAACAGCGCAAAGATTTGCAGCACGAGTTGCGCCAGAGTGAGCGTCGTCGTCAGGCGAAAGAGCATATTGAAGAGCAAGATGATGATGACGATGCCAACCCACAGGGTACGGCCTATAGTGCCATTGAAATGTTGCGTAAAAAGGATTTTGAATCCTTTACCTGGGACGAGGTGCAAGAGGCCAAGAAGTTGATGGCCGAGATGCGCTGGAACCTGGGTATGCGACCAACACATCGAAAAGCGCCGGCACGGCGCGGCACGTACCCTGACATGCGTCGTATCGTGCGCCGTAATCTTAAATATGGTGGAGAAATCCTTGAGCTAACCTGGCGTGAAACCAAGCGTAAACCACGCCCACTCGTCATTATCTGCGATATTAGCGGCTCGATGAGTCTCTATTCGCGCCTATTATTGCACTTTATTCATACGATCTCGAACGGATTGATGAATGTAGAGACCTTTGTCTTTGGCACGCGCCTCACGCGTATCACTCGTCAATTGAAAAAGCGCGATGTCGATGATGCCGTTCGTGACGTTGCCAAGACTGTACAAGATTGGTCAGGCGGTACACGTATCGGTGATGCCATTCATTTGTTTAATCACAAATGGGCCAAACGCGTCTTGGGTCGTGGCGCAGTGGTGTTAATCATCAGCGATGGCTGGGATCGCGGCGAGGCGAGTATTCTGCAAGTTGAGATGGACCGTTTGCAGCACAGTTGCCATCGGTTGATATGGCTAAACCCCTTGCTTGGGTCGCCGGATTATCGCCCCTTGACCATCGGCATGAAGACAGCGTTACCCTATATCGACAATTTCCTGCCTTCTCACAATCTTGATAGCCTGATTACCCTAGGAAATCTACTGGCAAAGATTGATGATAGCCGTCCGGTGCGCAATCCTGGCGCTCGCCGTCGGGCAGCAGCGGAGTGGAGCAAACCCAGGTTGTACCTGTAAATAATCGGGATGATTGAACTATTGCTTTGTTGTTATATACACCAGGAGGTGTTTTATGCGTGATGTATTACCTGAAATTGAGCGATGGCGTGCGCAAGGCGAACGGGTCGCTATCGCTACAGTGGTATCGATGGCTGGTTCCGCTCCGCGTCGCCCAGGCGCAAAATTAGCGGTCAGTGAAGGTGGCGAGCTAGCCGGATCCGTCAGTGGCGGCTGTGTCGAACCTGCCGTCTTCCAAACAGCCATGGAAGTGATTGCCGATGGGAAGCCACAGATGCTCGAATTCGGTATCTCTGAAGAAGAAAATATTGAACAAATTGGCCTGGCATGCGGCGGCACTATTCATGTGTTCGTTGAACGCCTGGACTGGTAAGAGCGAGCGGTGGCGTACAAATTCTGTAGAGGGAATAACGTATGGCGCAACTTTATGAGGAATTAAAAGACCTGCTCCACCGAGAAAAAGGTGTAGCGTTAGCGACAGTCGTGCGTGGGGCAGACTTGGTTGGTACAAAGCTCTTGGTCTTGCCAGGGATGAAAACTACTGGGACGCTGGGTAATACCGCGCTGGAAGCCCTTGTTGTTGAAGATGCTGAGCATGCGATTTGGAATGGCGATGCAGGCACGCATACCTATACCATTGAGAGTACCACCGGTCCACTACATTACGACGTCTTTATCGAAGGTTTTCCGCCACCTCCAACGCTGATTATTGTTGGCGCTGGACATATCGCAATTCCTTTGACGACCTTTGCCAAAACGCTCAACTATCGCGTGGTCGTCGTAGATGCGCGTGCCGCCTTTGCCACGCGTGAGCGTTTCCCCAATGCCGATGAGCTGATCGTTGAATGGCCTGACGAGGTATTGGAGAAGTGGGACTTGAATCCGTCTACCTCGGTAGCGGTTCTGACCCACGACCCCAAATTTGATGAACCGACGTTGAAAGTAGTACTCTCGCGCCAGGTGGGCTATGTTGGGGCTATTGGCAGTCGCAAGACAGGCCAGGAACGCAACGAGCGTCTCAAGAAGCAGGGCTTAACCGAGGCCCAAATTCAGCAAATTCATGGGCCAATTGGCTTGAATATTGGCGCGGCCTCCCCTGAAGAAACAGCCTTGGCAATTATGGCTGAAATCGTTGCTTCTCGCCACGGGAAAGACCGTACCACAGTTACCGACTGGAAAAAATAAAAATCGAGACTTCCGCCGTCTTCATTCGTTTGTAATTAATGAGAACTTCTGCTCATTTACTACTCGTGTGGCGAAGTTGTTGGGTATGAGTATTGTTTTATCGTGTGACGCAATTATGAAATTATAGAGAAAAGGTTATGCAATGAGCGACGATCCTTATTATCATCAAGATGATGCTACTGAACCGATCCGCCACTCTCCCCCTCCTACGCGTGATCAGCAGGGGAAGATGATTCTTGGCAGTTTTCAAGATAACCAGCCTCAGCCTGGACGGCAACCCTATCAAAATCCCATTTCTCAAAATGCTCAACAACAGCCATCTCAACAGCAGCCATATCGTGTACCGCAGTCACAGCCTCCACGCCAACAAGTGCCTCCGACTCAACCGCAATATTATCCGCAACAGAACCAGCCATACTATCCGGTCCAGAATGAGTCGCCAACGATAGAGCGGCAGCCAGCGCAGGCACAATATCCAGCTTTCCCAGCGACACCGCAAAGGAAAAATCGTCCTAAGCGCAAACGGCGCGGTTGTTTGGTGGGTTGCCTCGTTGTGTTATTATTGGTTTGTATCATTGGCGGCTTTACCATTGTTACGGCGCAGCGCGTCCTGGCCTTCGGTTCCGCCATCTCGACCCAATCGCCATTAAGTAGCCAGACTGGCTATATGGGAACAAGTGATCGTACCAACCTTTTAGTAATGGGCTATGGCGGCAGTGGTCATGATGGTTCCTACCTGACCGACTCCATGGTTGTCATGAGCTTGCTGCCGCAAAGCCATCATACGACGCTGATTTCGGTTCCGCGTGATCTGTGGGTTCAGGATCCCCCGAAATCGGGGAACTATACGAAAATCAATGCTGTCTATCCTGTGGCAGCCGGAAATACCAACACCGATCCCGTCGCTGGCGGCAATGCCGCAGCGCAGAAGGTTTCGTTGATCACCGGTTTACAGGTTAACTACTGGATGACGATCAACTTTGCTGGTTTTAAGGACTTTATCAATTCCATCGGAGGTATAGACGTAAACGTGCCCGACTCGTTTAATGCCTGCTACCCCAAGAATGATGATGCATCAGTCGATCCAAGCTGGATAAAGATCCAATTCAACAAGGGGTTGCAACATATGGATGGGGCCACAGCTATCATGTATGCCCGCGCACGCGAGCCTCTAGAGGTATGCGGGAAGGGTACTTCCGAGAATCAAGCCGAGTTAACCGATTTCGCCCGCTCCGCTCGCCAGCAAATTATGATTAAGGCAGCTTTGTCAAAGGTCAAGTCAATCTCAACATGGCCCAGCATGTATAACGCTCTAACCGCGCTTCAGCATACCATTTATACTAATATGTCATTGGCTGATCTGATGCAGTTCGCTCTCAAAATGGATCTGACCAATGCCCACCACGTTGGTTTAAGCAATCAAAACGTGCTGGTTGACTCTTCCGCGTCAGATGGAGAGTATATCCTGGCACCAGCAAACGGAAACTGGCAAGCGATCATTGATTACGTAAAGCAGCAATTGTATAACTAATCGCTGCTTCCTTCATTAAAGGGGGACAGCATGTCACAGCGCGATGCGCGGTCAATCGGTGGCATTTACCGCATAGGCCAGGTCATAACCTCCGGCGGAATGCTCACTACCTATACCGCCTACAATCGCAATACGAACGATGTGGTGGGACTCTATGTCATAGAGTACCCACCTACCTTTGATGCTCAGACCGTTTCCCAACTGCTCCAATCACTTGACCGCCGCCGCTCTATCCAGTCTCCGCATGTGCTTCGCGTCTATGATTGGGGCATCGATGGTACCCGTGCCTTCATCGCTACTGACCCACCGCGAGGAATGACGCTGCGCTACGTGTTGGATAACGAAAATATGAATGTGGGTCGCAGCATTGAATTTATACGGCAGATGGCGCAGGGATTACAAATATTGCACGAACAGGGCACGATAGGGCTTGACTTGCGTCCACAACTCATCACCGTTGATTCAGTCGCCTTAGCAGATCGTGTACAATTGGATGATGTGGGCCTACGTTCGCTGCTGACCTCTCTTGGCTACGTCAATAGACAACGTGATGACGATATCGCCTTTCGCGATCCGCGCTATGCGCCGCCCGAATTCATTAACGGCGCGATGGTTGGCCCTACAGGTGATATTTACCAGTTAGGACTGCTCTTATTTGAAATGATCACCGGTCGCTTGCCATTTGTCGGAAAAAATTCTGCCGAGACCGGTGTGCTACAAAGCACTGGCCCGGTACCGCGCATGGCCCAATTTAAGCATGATACTCCGCCATCGTTACAGGAATTCGTGGATCATGCTCTAGCCAAAAATCCCACGGCGCGCATCCCTGACGCCGCTTCGTTCTTGACTATGCTTGATGCGCTACAACTTCCCCATCGCATACCTCCGGGTGAATGGCCTAAAGAGGGCGGTAATCCTACCGTCCCCGGCATGCGCGCTGTGGGGGCGACAGGTGAAATGCCACCTCTTGAAGAAGATGTGGCATTGCTCGCCACAGTTATCGAAAAGCCACAACCTACATCGCCAATCGTGAGTGCGCAAGACCAGGACGTGATGGACACGGTAGCAGAAACATTTGGCTACCTGTGCTACGAAAAGGATGGTGTTGAGCAAAAACGCTATGCTATTACCAAAAAGGACGTAATCGTTGGGAGAATGGATCCGAAACGTGGTGTTAGTCCTGATATTGATCTCAGTGCAATTGACGTCAAAATGACGGTTTCGCGTCAGCATATCAGGCTTCGCTATGAAGAGACTTTTTTTTACATCGAAGATCTCAAGAGCCGCAATAAAACGCGTCTCGGAGAGTTAGTACTGGTACCGCTCAAGGCCGAGCTTTTACAACATGGCGATATAGTGCATCTCGGCAGTGTCCGCCTCGTTTTTAATGTGCCGGGTAGACAAGATACTCCCGTGTATAAACTCGGCGATAACAAGTGATAATTCGTTTCTCAATGAAAGGAAAATTTGATGGGGTTTGATCAATATCATGAACCAGCAGGGGAGCTATCGCAGGAAACACGTACTTTTGCCCGTATCATTGCATCGTTGCAGGAGGAATGTGAAGCCATTGGCTGGTATCAGCAGCGTATTTCTGTCGAAACAGACACTGAAGCGAAGAAGATAATGCAACATGCCCAGGAAGAAGAGTTCCTGCACTTCTCGATGGACTTAGAATTTCTACTTAGGCGTACTCCAAAATGGCGTATCGCCGCCCAAAATGTACTCTTCCACGAAGGCGATATCGTGGAAAATGCTGAAAAGGGTGAGGACGCCGAAGATCAAGTAAAGTGAATAGAAGAAGCTGGCATCACTCAGATGCCAGCTTCTTTTTGCAGCTAAAGGCTTTGCGCAATGGCAAGTAAATCAGCCAGCAGACCCTGCCCGGTGGCCTGGCGCCCTGCCCCTGGCCCGATGATCGTTACCTCCGGTAATGTATCACTCTGAATAGTAATAGCATTTAAAACGCCCTCAACCCGTGCCAGGGGATCACTAAGCGGCAATTCCATGGGTTCAACTCGTGCCTCCAATCTCTTTTCTATAGGATGGAAACGTAAGGAGGCAATGAGCTTGATGCGTTTCTGTTGGCTGATCGCATGCTGCATGTCTTGACTGCTAATAGTTGAAATACCCTGACGCATTACTTGTTCCGGACGGAGCGTCTGACCAAAAACCAGTGCAGCCAAGATCAGTGTTTTCGCGACCGCGTCGTAACCCTCGACATCGGCAGTAGGATCGGCCTCGGCGTAACCCTGCTGCTGCGCTTCTGCCAGCACTTCGGCATAGTCGCGACCTGTTGCCATTGCACTGAGAATATAGTTGGTCGTGCCATTGAGAATGCCGCGTAGCGCGGTAATGCTGGCTCCAGCCATGCCTTCTCGTATGGTACTAATCACTGGCGTACCGGCCATAACTGTTGCTTCAAGGCGTAACTGCACTTGGTGTTTTTCCGCTAATACAAAGAGTTCGTTTGCAGCCAGGGCTGCTGGCCCTTTATTCGCCGTGATGACATGCATCCCTTTGCTCAAAGCTGTACGGATATGGCTGATCCCCGGTTCGGCATCGTGCAAATTGGTACCCGTAGCCTCTGCCAACATATTCGCGTCTGTTGCCTGTAAACCTTGCAGTGCATTTGTCCAGTGTTGCACATCGGGATGATTGGTCAGAGGGAGTCGCGCTGTTGCAAGCTCTAGGAGCAAAGGAATATCGAGCCCATCCGCACGATAAATAAAGCCATGTCGCGCATTGGCTACACCGACCAGCACAACATCAACGCCAAACGTATTGCACAATTGAGCCTGTTTTAGTGCTAATAACTCAGCCAGCCCTTGCCCGACAACACCAAAGCCAATAATTGAGAGACGAATTTGTTTCATGTTTTTTATATCCACGATAATTTAAGACGGTCAAGCACACGTTTGATCGGTCCAAGTTCTCGTACACCCAGGCGACGTGCGACGCGAATGTAAATGAAAAAGCCAGCAAACATTTCAATGACCAGTTTAATCATAGCCAGGAGTGTGCCGCCCCATCCTAGACCCTGATCGTGGGTAGTGACCAGCACGAAATCGAGAATGAAACGGAGGATGAAAATGCCAACGCCCATTGCCAGGGATGCCAGTAAGATCTTCCCAACGAAGAGGCCAAATGCTCGTAGTTGTAGTCCACCGATGCGTTGATGGAGCAACCAGAGGAGCACCGCGGCTTCCAGTAGTCCCGCAATGGAGGTGGAGAAAGCCAACGCCCCCGTACCCCATTGCGGTCCCCAAACCGCGAAGTTGATTAATAATAAACTGAGGGCGATCTTAAAGATAAACTGGCCCACACTTACAATGACCGGTGTGGTGCTATCTCGCATGGCATAGAACGAACGAGTCAGAATTTCCACGGCGGCAAGTCCCGCTAGTCCAATAGCAAAGCCAGCCAGTGGAAAGGCAGTGGCTTGCGCATCAGCCAGGGTAAACACACCGTGTTCGAGCAGCACTTGAATGATCGGTAAGCCCAAAAAAATCAAGCCAATGCTGGAAGGTATCGACATGAACAGGATACTGCGTAACGTTTCAAGAATAGTTTCACGCACACGGTCGAGCCGCCCCTTAGCAACATTCTCGGCCAGCGTAGGAAAGGCTGCGGTGGAAACTGCCATGCCAAAGATGCCCAGTGGCAACAGTAAGAGTTGCAGTGCTTGATAATATTGCGTGATCAGTCCGTTCAGGAGGTTGGCACTGAAAATGACGCCTAAAAACGAGATGAGATAGCGGTCTACAAAGATGGAGAAATATAGCATACCCGCGTTGATAATGCGTGGTACCATCTGCCGTCCAATTTGTATCACACCTGGATGTCGCCAATCAAACGTGGGCGTATAGCGCATCCCTACTTTGAACAGACCCGGTATCTGGATGGCGACCTGCAACAATGCACCTATTACAACGCCCCATGTTGCTGGATATACCGCTAAAGCTGGGTTTTTTTGCCCATGGGCCGCCATGTAGACGCCCGGCAGCAAGCCAACAATCAGACCAACGTTATAAAGAACAGTGCCGATGGCAGGTAATAAAAAGTTCTGCCGTGCATTGAGCACCGCGTTAACAATAACGCCTCCACCCAGTATGATGGACTGCAAGAGCATAATCCTTGCCAATGTGATGATCAGGCTAATATGTGCATTGTAATCTTGCAGGCTGACGGATGGTGTTTTAGGATTGTACAGCGGCACAATTTGCGGCGTGAAAATAATGGCAATCAGTGCGAGCACGAGCATGATGGCTATTGCTAGATTAAGGGCCGCACTGGCAATATGCCAGGCCGTTTTTTCATCATTTTCATTTCTCCCAGCCACGATGTATTTAGTGAAGACAGGAATAAAGGCCGAGCTGAGCGCACCACCGGCAACAATATTAAAGATCAAATCAGGAATAACAAAGGCCTGTAAATAGGCGTCTGAGATGGCACCAGTGCCGAAAACAGAGGCAAATAAGGATGTACGTATTAGGCCAAAGACACGGCTAGCAATAAAGGCACCCGTGAGAATAAGCGTGGCTCGCTGAATATTGACCCGTTGGATCATACCAGTATCTTGCGATGGTTCCACGGCGCGTGACAACCTGCCACTTGCTTTTCTCATTCCATTCACTGGACTATGTTGTACGGGCGAGCGGTATGGCGAATGCTCAAGCGGTGGTTGTAATTCTGGTGAATACTGTGATGGTATTGGTTGACCTGCTTGCCCTGGATATACCTCGGGTGGGATACCCTGGCCCAAGGCAGGTGACATTTGCGAGGGTGCGGCGGGGAACTGGACTTTCCCTTCTGGCGTATTCTTCACTTCTCTGGGCGGTATCATAGCGGTGACATCGGGTATCATTCGCCGTTGCTGCCGACGCATTCGCTCTTCGCGCAACTGCTGGAGACGTGCCTGACGTAGTACGGGCATTGGCTGTGAAGGTTGAGGGGCATCAAAAAATTGATATTCCATGCCCTGTCCTAATCCCAAAGATGTTCCCATATCAGCTACTGGTTCCTGATACCGCTTGGGTAATGGCCTACGCGGACCCACCACACCATTTGACGGTGGCTGCTGTGGCTGTGGTGGTTGCTGCGATTGCTGTGATTGTGGTGACTGCTGGTATATCGGAGATTGTTGAGCAGGTGGATACACAGGCTGTTGCTGCGATGGCGGTAATTGCGGTAATTGTGGCGACTGCTGATAGATCGGAGATTGTTGAGTAGGTGGATACACGGGCGGCTTTGGAGCAGCAGAGGGTGGTTGAGCCTGTTGCGCTTGCTGGGCTTGTTGATCAGGCTGCTCTTCATATTGCCAGCCATAGTATCCCGGTTGCTCTCGCGGGTTTTGTGGAGGCTGAAATGGCTGTGGTGGCTGTTGTCCTTCGTTTCCCACTATTCTCGCTCTATTGCTATACGTTCACAACATTTATTGCCGCTTATCATCGCTGCTTTCACTCTTCAACAAAGCCGCAAGCGGCTTTGCGTTGTCAAGCATACCATAATAAACCCACACTGACTAGTAGTTGAGGGCTTTTTGGCTACGTATCCGCAAAGATCACTTTACTCACTATATCCGTGCTAGTGCTCCGACACAGTTCATTTGTCCAGCGGGGATGCAAGGGGCCGCGCCCTTTGTCTGCACCCTGGACAAATGAACTGTGTCGGAGCACTAGCAC
>JBBQXY010000097.1:0-21688 GCA_038209195.1 Ktedonobacterales bacterium
CGATAGCTTGCCGCAAACTACTCGTATTGATATTAAAGAGTATGCCTAATCCACCCGCGAACAACCAGAGAATAGCCGCGACCCAGTACAGGCGCATCAGCGAAAAAGCAAAGCCTAGCAGACCTTCCAGCATCAATGCGCCTAATGCTACCGTGCTGAACGACCAGCGCTTGCGCAGTGGCCCTGCCAGCAAACCCATTAGCACGACGCCAAGGCTGGCTGCCGAAAAGAGCAGGCTCACCTGCACATCGCTCGCGGCGAGTCGCACTTTCGCGAAGAGCACTATCTGCGTGTACGACGCGTTGCTCACAAAATTGACCAGCGCCATCATGATCGAGATATTGCGCAGCACGGGATGACCCCATACATAACGCAATCCTTCCATCACATCTGTGCGAATGCTGGTCCTCGCTCGCGGCTCGCCTGTCTTCACATTGAAACTGCCGCGGATGAGGATAAGGGAGAATGAGGAGACTAGGAATGACAGCGCATCAATCAGCATGAGCGAGGGGAGTGCCACGATGGCTACCAACAAACCAGCCAGCAACGGGCCAGCGATCTGCGCGGCGGAGTAGCTGGCCTGGATGCGTCCGTTGGCGGTCACAAGATCACCTTGCTTGACCAGGCTGGGTATAGCTGCGAACTGTCCAGCTTCAAAGCAGATGGTCAACGTCGAGTGAATAAAGCCCACGACATACAGCCACCAGACAGGAAGGATACCCAGAAACGCCAACGGTGGGATGGTTGCCACGATCAAGGCGCGCATGATATCGGTGAATATCATCATGCGCTTGCGATTTACTCTGTCTGTCCACGCACCCAGAATCAACCCGAACAGCAAATAGGGCAGGAAGTCGGCTGCGCCGGAGATACCCAGGTTGATAGCGGAGCCAGTGAGCTTGTAGACCAGCAACGGGAGGGCAAACAATGTCACCGAACTGCCGAGATTGGAGATAGTCTGCCCCGTCCAGTATTTCCAGAAATCGCTAGTGAGACTGCTAGCAGATGCTTTTTCCGTCCGCGAGTTTTGCTGCATAGGAGACTCCTTGTCCAACACTCAAACAACATCGCTTGAGTGCATTGTACTAGAACCTTGCATATAGAGTATCAGCGCGAGATTTAGCCCAGCAACTCCTCGTAAAACGGATTAAAATACGCTTCATGGCGTCTAATTACGCCATCTAGCCCACGCCCACCCTCTGGTGAACGTTTGATATCGGCAAAGAGGCCCGCTTCAAGGGACTTAAAGAGCCCAATCCTCTCCATCTCGCGTAGAAGCTCTACTGCATCGCTTAGAATTTGATTGGCGAAACGGCTTACCAGGCTATCCTCGCGCCAGTCGAACTGTTCTCCCAGATCGCGAGCCGCGTTGAACACATAGCGGGCACTACGAATGGCGAGGAAACGATCTTGTAAAAGGGGCGTATGTATCGCCTCGGTGGGCATGCCTAACAACTGAATACCCTGTCCGGTCAATACCCCGACGAAATTGAAGAAGCTATCAAGGGTATGCCCCTGAAAAATATCGCCCGTCATGTGTTTCGTTGGAGGCATGTATTTAATGGGATAGCCGGGGAAGAGGTCGCGAATGAGCTGGGCAGAGGCGATCTCGTGCAACAAGTGGTTGGGTGTAGCAGGATCAATTTCAAACGCGTGACCAAGGCCCATCTGCTCAGGAGGGATACCTGCAATCTGGGCAAAGCGTTCGTTAATAAACTGGGAAGCGACGACGGTATGCTCCGCTTCGAGTGCATCGGCGGTCGTCAAATAGTTATCTTCACCGGTATTAATGATGATACCGGCAGCAGCGTTGATGCGGCGCGAGAAGAGTTGGTCGATGAGCGTGCGTTGCATATTAATATCGCGGAAAATAATTCCGTAAAGGGCATCGTTGAGCATCATATCCAGTCGTTCCAAGGCACCCATCGCGGCAATTTCGGGCATACACAGACCAGAGCAATAGTTCGTCAAGCGGATATAGCGTCCCACCTCGCGGCTTGTCTCATCGAGGGCCGCACGCATTAATTTGAAATTGGCCTGGGTGGCATAGGTTCCCCCAAAGCCCTCTGTGGTGGGACCAAAAGGTACATAGTCGAGCAGGCTCTGGGCCGTTGAGCGAATAACGGCGATCACATCCGCCCCTTGTCGTGCCGCCGCCTGGGCCTGTACGATATCTTCATATATATTGCCCGTTGCTACAATGACGTAAAGCCACGGTGTTGCTGGGTTGCTTAGTTCCTCGATCATTGCAGCGCGTTCGCTACGCCTGGCTCGGATACGCTCAACTCCCTCGCGCACTAAGCGCAGAGCTCTAGCATCAACGTTGACGAGCAATCCGTCCTCGTTTTGCACTTCGTGCAGGACGAGTTCACCACGTCCAATGGCCTCGGCTGTTGCTTGGACAGCGAGGTTGTTTTGCAGCATAGCAGCCACAAACGGGCGCAGGATACCGCCCGCTAACAAGGGCAATGCCCTCTCAACAATACGGTTGGGGAGCGGTACATCCTCAGCGTCGACGCCATCGACGCCAATCAAGCGCAAGGTGGTGCGCTCAATCGCCACAGTAGTATGTTGGCTAATATTGGCTATAACTGGTTCGACAATGCGCTGTGCCAGTACGCGTGCCTCCCTTACCAGGGATAGCTCAAGTTTGAGATGGGGCATACACTGCTCTCCTTCGCTCGTGTCCTTTTGCTTAGAAAGCAGTATATCATGTTTGCCTACGCTGCCATCGTTGGCTCAGCCACCAGAGGGTTCCGCTTGCCAGGATGATGAGCATTGGCTCGATGGGAGCGCGAAAACGCGAACTGCCATAGAAGTACAGGCCTTGTGCTATATCGAGCAGAATGAGTAGATAGATGAAAAGCAGGTGACGCCACTGCCGCCATGTCAGTAGTAAACCCAGCGCAGCCAGCGCAAAAACTAGGTACGATGTAATTGGAATCAGTGCCATCACTATTTTGGCTGACAGCCGGGCGGGAAATTGATTCATCGGCAGGTCGGCTTCAGGGGTGGAGGGTGTCCATAGATACTTCATATGCAGACTGAGCAGGTAGGGCATTTCAGCGAGATGCTCCTGTACCCACTGTCCGGCCATGTGTGAGTAATCTCCGTTTTGTCGCACTTCACAATTTGCCTCGCATGGCGAGTAGATCTTGCCGCCCTGAGGATAGACGAGGCTGGGCCGAATCCAGATGCCACGAAAAGGGCCATCATTCAGGATCAGGTGATTGTAAGCTCCCAAAAGGACGATACCATCGCCCGTGGCGACAGGCACAACGCGCTGCGAAACCAGATAATTGCGTACCGTCCAAGGCGCGACGATAGCCAGTGCCAGCACAGTAATAATGACCACACTTTTCACCGCTACACGCCAGGGTAGCCACTTTGCGCGCACCGCGACAATAGCCCACACGAACACTAAGGCCAGGACAATCAACCCATTGGGGCGTGTCAGCGAGAGCAAACCTAGCAATAGGCCGCTCGTAAGCATCCAACGGAGTTTCGCTGTCTGCTGTGTCAAATATAGCGTATAGGTACATGCTAGCAGCAAGAAGGTATAGACTGACTCTGAATAGAGCCAGCCATCATAGAGGAAGAGGCCGGGATACACAGCCGCGCCCATACCCGCTACTATGCCTATGCGCCGCCCAAAAATATCTCTGCTGAATAACGAGACAAGCACACACGTACCGGCACCGATAAAGCATAGAAAGAAACGCACAAAGCTATTTTTGTGGCCCAATAGAGCATAAATACCAGCAATAACGCCCGGCCAGAGCGGCGCACGTCCAACCGTGGGAATCTGGGGGTTCAGGCAGAAACAATGCTCATTCAGCATATTGAGTGCGATTTTCTCGTAGGTCGCCGAGTCGTAGTTCGGGACATATCCTTTACCGACGGTTACATTGTAGATGACTCGTACCAACAAAGCGAGGCAAAATATCACCAGCATGGGAAAATAAGGCTGTAGACGTTTCACGCTTCTTTCCTCCCTTCGAACTATCCATTAAACCATTGTATAGGACGTTTTGTATGTTTAAACGTAACTGCTTGGGACTCCTCGTCGCCAACGGCGACTCGTTGTGGGTTGTGAGTTGGATGCGAGTATGTGAAGCCGGAGGCTTCACATACTCACATCCAACTCACAACAATTTGAACAAACTTGCTATATCCTGCTATAATGAAAAATAAATGGCATAGCAGTACTTTGACTAGCTTCTTTTGAAATGCAGGGATGCAAGGGGCAGCCGCCCCTTGACTGCACCCTGTCTGGGGGACAGGTAATAGAGGGCTGCGCCCTAGTTCTTCCTCCTCCCCTGCCGCCGTAGGCGGCCCGTCAAGTAAAGCGTGTCAAGGCTATACGTCTATATAAGGAGTGGGAGATGCAACAAGAGACTCAGCACAAAAACCAACCTGCGGGAGAATCGTCGGGGAGAGCAATCGTGACTGACGAGACGACCGTCTTGCAAGATAACCTCTTTACGGGAGCGGCAACAGTCATTACTGAACCACCCAACCCCTTGGAGACGCCGTTTCCGCCACTTGTGCGCACACATCCCTTGACTGATCAATCGAGCCTCGCGGCTTGCGCTATCCCATACCAGCAGGAATTGATGTTGCGCGGTAAATCAAATTATACCGTTACCTGCTTTCTCTCTGATCTCAAGATGTTCTGTGACTTCATCGGCAAAGATACCCCTGTTGGGCGCATCACCAAAGATCAGGTTACAGACTGGCTCATGAAGCTCAAATTTGGTACAAAGGGGCGCGTTCCCGCTCCCAAGACGATGGCGCGTCGCGTCACCTTTCTCAAAAACTTCTTTTCCTGGTTGGCGCGTGAGCAAGTCATTCGCGAAGACCCCTCCGCGAGTATTGCTCTGGAACGCCCTTTGCCGCCATTGCCGGAGCTGTTGTTCGAGGATGAGGTACAACGTCTGTTAGCGGCTGCCGCCGAGGATGTGCGCTGCCACTGCTTGGTGTATCTGGTGCTGCACGGTGGCCTGAAAAAAGAAGAGGTCATGGGTTTGCGTGCCAATCACGTCGATCTCTCCGACCCGCAAGTACCGCTCATTACCATCCATTTCGCTGCTTCGACAGGAAAACAGCACCGCGAACGACGTCTCGCGCTCCCCGCCGAGTTTACGAAGGTCTATACAGACTACCAGGCCAAATATCATCCACACAATGATCTTTTCGAGTGTACTGATCGCAACCTGAACTATATCCTGGGGCGGGCAGTTAAAGCGGCAGATATTCAAAAGCGCGTTACGTTGCAATTGTTGCGCGACACCTTCGCGGTTCGTCAACTCAAAGCGGGCGTGACACCAGAGACTCTGCGCGAAAAACTGGGCCTCTCCGACGAAGCCTGGTTAGAGTCACGCGAGAAGTACCGCCGTCTGACCTTTGCCAAATAGCTGTGTAGTTCATTGCGGCATACGTTGCGGTGGCATCTGTTGCATGGGATGCCCTTGCGTTGTGCTATACCTGTACTGGACGACTTTGCGATTTAAGGCCCTATTCAGGAAAATGGCGTTCAAAATAATGCCCACAATCGTCAAAGGAAGATTGCAGAAAAAAATACCGAAGCCCAACGTAAATATGGCTACCGCGATTGCCAGGGGCCAGATCAGTAAAAAACTGCAAACGAGCAGGATAATTCCAGTCGTCAGCTCTCCCGCCATCAGCCAACCAATACCGTAGATACCAAATAGGGAACAGAGAATCTCGACCAGTAGGGCATTATTTTTGTTGGGCGAAGGTGCCGCGAAGGTATTCACTACCGTGACATTGATCTGCGGCTGCTGGAACTGTGGCGGCGTATTGAACGACGAGGCGTAGCCCGAAGCCGTATTGTATTGCGGTGGTGGAGGTGGTGCATAGCCTGGGCGCGGTGGCTCCTCGACAGGTGGCCAAGGTTGGTAGCCCTGCTCATAGTCATAGGTTGGTATAGGTTGCGGGTCGCCATACTCATCAAGCGGATAGGCACCATAGCTGGTTTCCTTTGGTACTCCTTCCTGTACGAAGGCAGTCGGTGTCGGCGTCCTGCATACTGGGCAAACCGTCAAGCCAGGCGAAATTTCCGTTCCACACCGTTCACAGGTCATAGTCAACTACTCCGTTTTGTCGTCTTCTTCCTCAATTTGAACCCCCTTGCGCTATCCCTAGAAAATCCATGTACTTACATTTAGCGAGTAAATAATGTGAGGATAGTAGGGCCGTGCTTACTGAGTATACGTTTCGAGGACATTCACGGTTGCTAATTGAAATAGAAATATCCATTTGCCTATACTGGATGCACATTCCATCCACTACTATCAGCACTAATTTCCAGCGTACCAACCGTAGCACCTTGCGCTGTCTGTACCACCTGCGCCTTCAGTTGGGTCAATAACGCAGGTAGTGTAATAATCGGTGACGTACCAGCTTTGCGCTGCTTGGCAGTTAGACCGGCTGGCGTAATAACCACGTATGAGGGCTTGGCCTCCTGGAGAATTGGGCCTAACGCGCTGGGAAAATCTTTGCCAGCCTCCGCTACAAGCTGGACGACATCTGCCTGTAAGTAGCTTGGTGCTACAGTAGAGAGCAGGTTTGTGAGCGCGTATTTGCTCATGGCGGTGGCACCGATGAAGAGCATTTTGAAGTTTGGTGTGCTGAGCCGGAAGAGCAGACCATTGTCCAATTCCTCTTCACTCCCCTTATGCAAGGGCGAAGGAGGCGAGAGTATTTGTAGCGTCACTTGTGAACCCAACATGAGGGTTGCACCCTGCCGTACCTGTATATAGTGCAGGTTACGCGTAGCTATCGTGCGCCGCCATAGGGCATAGCCAGAGTTGGGATGCAGCATGCCCGCGTCAACCACCGTACCGATCTGGTAACGACTTACAATATCTTGCAGACCGTTCAAGTGATCTGTTCGGGGATCTGTCAAAATCACCATGTCGAGTGAATGTTGCCAGGGTGGTAAGCGATCATCTAACTGCTGTGAAAGCGAAGTGACATCCAACCCCCCATCAATCAGAGCTGTTTTCCCATCAGCGGTCTGTATCAATATAGCCTCACCCTGGGGGATTTGATTGGCTGGACCAACCTCCAAAGAGGTGATCGTGAGCTGCCCACTGCTATGATTGGCCAGGGCGTTTGTCCCTGTAATCAGAAGAATGACCACGGCCACAGCCACCTGCAAGAGACGTAATGTGCGCTTTGATAAGTATGACGGTTGAGTGCCGTGGCTAGCAACGCTAGCCTTCCCATGTTGCGATGGTCGCAAATGAGGCCATTTAGCCAGTACAAAACTGACCAGTAGAGCCAACAGCCCATAATAGCCCCAGATCAAACCACTATTCAGATTGCCAACGTACGGTATAGATGCACCTGGCGCACTGTAGCACAAGTCGACTATGGTTTTTGTATACCAGAGGATGGGCCATGCTATCCAGCCAAAAAGTGTGCCCAGCGGCGCGAATAGTAAACCTGCTCCGCAAATCAGGATACCCAGCAGTATTGTGATAGCCAGCAATGGAACTGTCAAAAGGTTAGTGAAAGGTGCGATGAACGAAATAATATGAAAAGTCACTACAACAATGGGCAGAGTGGCAATCTGTGCCGCCAATGTGACCGCACCAATCTCCACGAGCGTATACCCGAAAGGAATGCGCTCAAGAGGCCGAAATAATCGTTGAATAAGTGGCGTGAGGTACACGATACCAATCGTGCCAAGAAATGAGAGGAGAAAGCCAACGTCCCAGAGAATAAAAGGATTAAGCATGCTCATTAAAAGGGCAGCTAACGCGAGAGCGGTATTAATATTGTAGTAACGACCAATACGCGGCGCGATGACCAACAATATGCCCATTATGCCCGCCCGTTGAGCGGCTGGCCCTCCACCACTGAGGATGGTATAGATAACAATACAAACCACGACCATTGCCGTGACCAACCAGCGGATTCTTCTCTCTCCCTCTTTCTGTGCTGGTAGCAGACGTATTGTTGTTGCTGTATTACGTTTTTCATATAGCTTTCTAGTGCTAGCCAGTACAAGACCGGCAAGGATCGTTACCTTAAAACCTGATGAAACGATTAAATGGACGGTGCCAGTATTCATAAAGGCGGGAACAAGCGGTTTGAGCGCAAGAGTGCGCAAGCCCAGCAGAATGGCAACCATCACTGCCGCTTCCGGCTGGGGTAGCGATTGCGCGATGATGTTTGAGAGGGTGACGCGAAAATGATAGAGGGCAGCCAAGAGTGCGTTGCCTCCGTTGCTATGAACGCTGATACGTGGAAAGGTCATGGTGGTGAAGACGCCTGCTGGTGTGTAGGGCGAACGATTTTGTAATTGCCCCTGTAGTTCAACGTTGTCACCGTAATTGGCTCCATAGGGATCGTCGATCTCGCCGCCCAGCGTTTGCACTTCTAATTGCCCATCGGCGTTTTGCCAGGAGGTTCCGTTGTTCGTGCTGATACTGCTCACCGCGATGAGGAGCACGCGACTACGACCTTGCAGTTTGGGTTCGTCGGAGACGGCCCCTCGCACCGCTACTTTGCTGCTGCCAATAAAATGAGAGATAGCTTGTGGGTCGTTGCTGGGGGAAGCGTAGGCATAGCGCCACATCCCAAGCAGTAGTAAGAGCACGCTGAGCATTACGATGCGCGAAAGCGGGTCGCGCCAGAGGGGAATGAGCAAGAGTAGGGCCGCGCTTGCACCCATCAGTAGTCCCAGCATCGGGAGCATAACCCACGAGCTGATGAGTATGCCGACTATCCACGCTGCCGCCACCACGACTAGTCCCATGCCGCGCAGGTCAAACTCCCCCGTATTGTAGTGCGACATATAGCAACAACGCTCCCCATTACATGTTATTGCGTGTTTTGGTCGTTGCTATCTGCACAGCAGATCAGTGGGCCAGCATGCTCGCTACATAGGCTACAGCCAGAAATGCACCGTAGATGCCGAGACCAATGCCCAGGATCAAGCCAAGTAACCTGCCAACTTGCCAGCCAACGCGTCCACCTTTGAGAATGTTCGCATCCATTGTGCCCGCGATCATCCAGCCCAGAAGTCGCCCGGCTAATCCGCATACGAGGGAGCCGATACCCATGCCGAGAAGGATGCACACTACCCAGATCACTACGTTAATGACGTTCAGTACGCTTGGTGAGACTGTCATCAAACCGTTACCTGCCCTTTTATTTTATCGTAGATCGATTTACTTACTACCTGCAATAATTGATCTACGGATGTAAAAGGACCATGTTGCAAACGATAATTCACAATATTCTGTGCGGTAGTGCTGCTGACATGCAAGTTCAAGCGCATTTCATCGACGCTGGCGGTATTTATATTCACAATCTGGCCGGAGGTCGCGGTACTACTTGCGCTGGGTGTTCCACTCCCAGTCCCAGGCCCCGGCACACCGCCCATGTACGTTGGTGGAACCTCTCCCACCAGTGTGACATACACCTCTTCGCCATCGGTTAGTTTGGTGGCTAAATTTAGTGCGACAAGATCGGCCTTGGGTTGTGGCCCACCTGCCGCTTGCAATAAATCATAGACCCGCGCATTGCTGCTCAGTGTATACACGCCAGGATTTTTGACTGCACCCACAATATAGACCCGTATGCTGCCTGCGGAGCTAGTAGTGGTGGTCGCGCTAGTGCCAAGGTTTTGTTGCGTGACACCCGGACTAACCACCGAAGCCGCGGTACCAGGTGAGGTAAACCAGATACCGATGATCGCGAGCACAAGAACGAGAGCAATGCCAAAAGGAATGATCTGCTTCAATTTTTTCAAGCGGGAAGATGTGGCTGGTAGTAAAAAGTTCGTGGTCGGCGCGATGGGCGTGATGGGTGGAACAGGTGGCAAAGAAACCGCTGGCGTGGGCATAGTTTGCTGTTGAGAAAGCTGCAAAGGCTGATATGGTTGTCCACTGTGCTTAAATGGTGGTGGTGTCGATGCCATGACCACGGTCCCTCCAACATGTAATCATCAATAACTAGAATAGCAGTGTTTACTTGAATTTGTCAATAGTTTATTGGAATTTGCTGATTTCAACATCTTTGTCATCCTGATATGCACTCATAATGCGCCGCCTTCGGCGGCGCGAAAGAAAAAGAGTTTTTTTGGGGATTACCAGTCTCCCAGACTGGGTTCCCCAAACCCCGGCAGGAGGGCTGGCCGCCCTCCTGCACCTCCTGCCAATTATGAGTGGCTGAGTGGCTATCATCCTTGTCATCGGCTTATTTACCTGTTATACTGTCTCCATGACGGTGTAGCTCAATGGATAGAGCGTTCGCCTCCGAAGTGAAAGGCTGCGGGTTCGAGCCCCGCCACTGTCACTATACCAAGCTAGTACAACTGAAGATAAGAATGACGGGCCTGCCATGCTGGCAGGCCCGTCATTCTTATCTTCAGTTGTACTAAAACATATTACCCGATGCGGCGATAGCGGGCCTCGACGAAGGAATAGATGCCATAGGCGATCAGTCCCAAGGCGACGATGCCGAGTAGTAGTTGACCAAAGGGTTGATGGGTCAGTTCCAGTAATGCACTATCCAGTCCTTTGGCGTCGTTCGGATTGTGTTGAACAGCGGCCACGACCATGAAAATGCCAATAATGGTGAAGACTACCCCCAGGGCCGCGTAGCCAAACCTTCCCAGGTTGATGACCAGCCGTCTGATCTGTGCTCTGAGACCGGTCAGCGAGAGGCGGTCCTGAAACTTGCCGGTGTAAGCTTTAGAATACAGGTATACGGCTACCCCTAGAATGACGAGGCTGACGATCACGACTAATGCCACTCCAAGAGGTTGCTTCAAAAGGGTGGCCGTCCAGTCCTGCGTATTGGTGGTGGAATTTTTGCCGGCACTGGCTGCTCCCATCAAAAGTTGGAAAGCCCCATAGCCAAGCGCCGCGTAACCTATACCGACAAAGGCATAGCCAACGCGCGCAATAATGCCTTTCGCCTCTTTGCCTTTGGCTTCCGTATCGAAGATGGCCTGGATAAAACACCAGAGTGCGAAGGCAAACAGTCCAATCACCATGACGACGAGCAGGAATTTCCCAAAAGGTAGCGCACTGATTGTCAGTAAAGCTCCTTTCTGGTCGGTGGCTTTCCCACCGCCAACGCCTGCTGCAAGTTGTACTGCCAGAAAGCCAATGATAATGTACACTACCCCTTTAATGGCATAACCCAGACGTGCCAGCATGACCATCCAACGACTGGTAGCGACTCCTCTGGCTCGAAATTCAGATTGTCTGACATTTCTGCCCATTCTTGTATTCGTACTCATATGCTAGTTTCCTTTCACTGCTCTAAAAGGCCATGATCTTATTGTATGCAACGTGTTCTTTAATAATTGAAAAAACATACGCATTTTAATGATTCAAGAAGGAAAAACGTAACCTTCTTCTCTGCTACGTTCACGTATTGCCGCGTCTCAACGTTTCATATGCGCACCTTCTCACTGTCTCACACACTTTCTCACACAATCCTAAATAGTGTTGAGATGGTCGAGTTAGTGGGATTGGTGTGAGATGTGGGTAATCAGTTACGTATTATTATCAACACTAGTCATAACTCGTCATGACTGTGATGGGAAACACTGGTGACGCTTTGTTTGCACAATGGAAAGAAGTGTTTTCTTCTCATTGTGAGGTTCCCGCTCGGTGCGGAAACGAATTCCTCAAGTTTGTGTTATTTTCTCGAGGAGGACATGATGCTCAAGAGACCCAAATCTCGTAGACTTACATTCACATTCTCACTCTTAGCAGTGTTAATGATGTTTGTAAGTGCATGTGCCCCGCAAGGGTCAACGCCACCAGCAAGCGGTACTACTACTGGCACTCCTGTCAAAGGTGGTACCTGGATCGACGACCTCTATGAACCAGTGAAGTCGCTGATCCCCAATGGTGTATCCGAGACCTTTGCCGACCTGATTGATCAAAGTCTGTATGTACCCCTCTTCTATGGTGATGCGCAAGGCCACATCAATCCCGGTCTAGCGACAGAAATCCCCACGGTCGCCAATGGCGATGTGAGCGCGGACCTCAAAACTTGGACATTTAAGATCCGCCCAGGCGTCACCTGGAATGATGGCCAGCCGCTAGATGCGCGCGACGTGGATTTCACTTGGAAACTGTGGGTCAATCCGAAGTTTGGCGCAGCAACAACTTCCGGCTTTAACCTCATTAAGTCGGCGGACGTGTCTTCCGACAATCTGAAGATCACCTTCCATCTCTCTCAGCCATTCGAAGCTTTTGTTGCAAGCTGGACTGACGGTTTGCAAGCTCCCTTGCCTGCTCACCATTTCAGCAGCATGTCTCCCGACCAGGTGCTGAAATCTGCTGACAACCTGAATCCTTCGGTGACCAGCGGCCCGTTCATGATGAGCGAGAGCAAACCGGGCGACCATTTCACGGTTGTACGCAACCCAAAATACTATCAGGCCGCCCAGGGCTATCCCTACCTTGACAAGATCGTCTTTCGCCTGATCCCTAGCCAGGATACCATCCTCAAGGATTTCCAGTCCAATTCGGTCACCTCGGCCTGGTTCCTGGATGTTACCAAGACTCCGGCCTATAAAGCCCTGACCAACTACCATCTTGTGGCGAATCCGGCTGCGGCAAACTTTGAGGCGTTGTACTTCAACCTGAACAATCCTGTCCTCAAGGACGTCAAAATCCGGCAAGCCGTCGCGCAGGCGATTGACTACACTTCCTTGATCCAAACGGCTCGTCGTGGACAGGCGACGGCACTGTGTACCGACCATGGGAAGGCGTATGTCCCTGGCTTTCAGGCTGATGCCACCTGTCCGAAGTATAACCCGACGGCAGCCAATGCTATCCTGGACGGCGATGGGTGGGTCAAAGGCTCTGATGGTGTACGCACCAAGGGCGGACAGCGCCTGGAGTTCCATTACTCCACGACAGCCAACAACGCCTGGCGTGCCGCCGACGAAGAGATCCTCCAGCAGGACCTGCTGGCCATTGGCATCAAGCTTGACATCCAGAACTATGACGCGAGTACTTTCTTCGGCACAGTTCTCCCCGGTGGCAAGCCTGGAACCTTTGACATGGCCGAATTTGAAGATTCGTGGACGTACGATGCCGATGACTCCGGCCTATTAGCTTGCAACCAGATACCGTCAGCCGCGAACAGCTTTGGTGGTGGCAACTACGCTCAGTACTGTAACCCTAAAGTGGATGCCCTGATGCAGCAAGAACTGTCGACGACTGATCCTAATGCTCGTCAGCAGGCTTTCAATCAGGAACATCAGATCTACCTGACGGACTTCCCGTTCATCACCCTGTATAGCCCGACCGATATCGCTGTTGTGAAGAACAACGTTCACAACTACCTGCCCGGCCCAGAAGGGGCTTCTGAGACCGTCAATGTCTGGCAGTGGTGGTGCGACGGCGGTACCTGCTAAGTGGTAATGTGTATACCCCTACCTGCTGACTTCACGGTCAGCGGGTAGACCTGTGACCTCTGGTTAGGTAGTATCGTAAGACCATATCTAATCAGAGGTTCTCTTCTACCATCCTCTTGAATAATTGTGTGCAAAATGTTGACGTAAATACATAGTAATATGGTATAGTATGACCAACGTTTTCCGTCCTTCCTTTAAAGCCCTTCGGAGGTATGCATGGGACGATACATTATTCGGCGCTTGCTGCAGGCTTTGTTGCTCATGGCCTTGTTGTCTGTAGGAATGTTCTTTTTTATCCACCTCTTGCCAGGTGGACCTGAACAGGTGATATTTAACCCACGCTTGAGTGCGGCGGGTCGTGCCGCTATTCGCGCTCGCTTTGGACTGGATCAACCGCTGCCGATTCAGTTTCTGCGCTGGTTAGGCAATGCCTTGACCGGCAATTTTGGCTTCTCATTCGCCACGAACCAGCAAGTGTCGGATGTCCTGGCGCAACGTTTTCCCGCCACACTCGAATTGTTTAGTTGCGCGTTAGTTTTAGCTTTGATCGTCGCCATCACTATCGGTGTCATCTCTGCTGTGCGCCAGGGAACGGTCACTGATTATTCGCTGACCATCCTCGCGTACTTCGGAATCGCTATGCCAGTCTTCTTGCTTGGCCTCTTCGCTCAGGATATTTTCGGCGTCTGGCTCCATATCCTGCCTACTTCAGGAACCGCGACGTATGGCTATTCCTTCGATGCTTTTAACTCTTTTCTTGATCACCTTGAACATCTGCTTTTACCTATGTTAGTGTTGGCTGTCACCTTTATCGCCGGTTGGAGTCGCTATATGCGTTCCAGTATGATTGAGGTGGTCAAGCAAGACTACATGCGTACTGCTCGCGCCAAAGGTGTGGCCCCGGTACCGCTCCTGATACGCCATGCCCTCCGTAACGCCGTCATTCCGCTGATTACGATTGTCGCGCTGGACTTTGGCGCGGTCGCTGGTGGGGCTGCGATTACCGAGGGCGTTTTCGCATGGCCTGGGATGGGGCTGCTCTTCCTGGAATCTCTGACGAATCGTGATTATCCTGTGCTGTTGGCGATGTTACTAATTGGTGCAACGTTTGTTATTACGTTCAACTTGATTGCAGATATCTTATACGCTGTGATGGATCCACGTATTCGTTACTCGTAGGTACATTGGCCTGTTCAAAAGGAGACATCCATGGATATATCCGAACGCATGCTTACAAACGAGGAAGAGATCGAACCGTTTTTAGAGCTAACGCCAGAGTTAGTACAAAAACGGCGCAGTCAAGGGCGCATCATCTTTGACCGTTTTGTGCGCAACCGTACCGCCATCGTTGGGGCCATCTTCCTCATTCTCCTGTTTTTGCTGTGCTTTCTTGGTCCAACGCTGACAAGTCATAACCAGCCCAATGCGATCCACGTCACCAATGTGAGCGATACCCTGGCCGGGCCGAGCTTGCGCTTTCCTCTGGGTACCGATGACGTCGGTCACGATGAGTTCGCGCGTGCGATGGCAGGGGGTCAGGTCTCGCTGCTTATCGGCATGATCTCAATGCTGACGTCGATAGTCCTGGGCATTGGCATCGGGGCTTTCGCGGGCTATTACGGCGGCATTGTGGACACCCTCCTCATGCGCTTTACCGACGTCATCCTCTCCGTCCCGCTGTACCTACTGCTTTTCGTGTTGTCGGCCTCCTTTACCGATGGCACGCCCAAGAGCGTGATCATTCTGATTTCTTTCTTTGGCTGGCAGTATGCCGCTCGCCTGGTACGCAGTGAATTCCTGGCCTTGAAAGAGCGCGAGTATGTGCTGGCGGCCCGCACCATTGGCAGTCGAGGCTTCCGCACCATGTTCCGGCACATTTTGCCCAATGCGGCTGGCCCCATTATCGTCAATGCCACGCTGCTCGTGGGCACCAATATTATCCTCGAATCGGTGATGAGCTACTTTGGTTTCGGCATTAAGGTGCCCGATTCCAGTTGGGGCACCATGGTTAGTGGCGGTCAAGACTTCTTTGACGTTGATCCCTACCTGCTGTTTGTGCCGGCCCTGCTCATTTTCTTCACCGTGCTTAGTTTCAATCTGGTTGGTGATGGCCTGCGCGATGCACTCGATCCCTATATGACCGAACGCTAAATCATTAGTATGGTGCGGAAGGAGATACGAACTTGGGAGAAAATTTGCTCGAGGTCAAAGACCTCAAGCTCCATTTTAAAGTAAAAGCAGGCTCGGTGCGTGCCGTTGATGGTGTCAGCTTTTCCATTAAACCCGGCGAGAAAGTTGGCATTGTGGGGGAGAGCGGCTGCGGAAAAAGCGTGACCGCTCTCTCTATTATGCGCCTGATTCCGCAACCGCCAGGAGTATATGCGGGTGGGAGCATTCTGTTTGGCGATCAAGATTTACTGGAGTTGCCTGAGAGTGGCATGCGCAAAATCCGTGGCGGTCAAATTGGCATGATCTTTCAGGACCCCATGACCTGCCTCAATCCAACCATGACTGTGGGCAAACAGATCGCGGAAGGTCTGCGCATCCATCTCAAACTCAGCCAGGATCAAGCCATTAAACGGGCTGTTTCGCTACTTGAACAAGTGGGAATACCCGATGCGAAGGCACGCATCAATTCCTATCCACACCAGTTTAGTGGTGGCATGCGCCAACGCGTCATGATCGCTATCTCCCTGGCCTGTAATCCAAAATTGTTGATTGCCGACGAGCCAACTACCGCCCTGGATGTAACCGTGCAGGCACAAATACTTGAGTTGATCAGCGGTGTATGCGATGAGTTCGGCACGGCGGTCATCATTATTACCCATGACCTGGGCGTCGTGGCGGGCTTGACCGACCGAGTGGTGGTCATGTATGCCGGTAAGGTAGTGGAGACGGCCCCGACCGATGAAATATTTGCTAATCCGCGCCATCCCTATACGCTGGGGTTGCTGGCATCGGTACCGCGCCTGGATGAGAAAAGAACTGACCTACTGCGAACAATTGAAGGCTCTCCTCCTGACCTGCTGAAGCCGCCTCCTGGCTGTCCTTTCATGCCGCGCTGTGCTTTCGCTCGCGCTATCTGCCGCACCATGCCCCCGCTCGATCCGGTAGCTGGCATGGCTGCCCATCGAAAAGCATGCTGGGTCGATGTGACCGATCCTAAAGAACAGGCTTACGCGGAAAAACGCCGTCAAACAAGGCTAGATGCGATGCGAGCTGCCGTGGAGACTTCGGCAGAGGTAGATTCAAAGACAGCTTAAGGAGAACATGATGGTAGACACGCTAGTAGGGAGTAAAACACTTTTAGATGTGCGCGATCTCAAAATGCACTTTCCACTCACCAAAGGCATCATTTTGCAACGCGTGGTTGGTTATGTGCGTGCCGTCGATGGTGTCAGTCTCTCGATTGAGCGCGGCCAGACGATGGGCCTCGTCGGAGAAAGTGGTTCCGGTAAGACCACTATTGGGCGCACGCTGATCCGGCTCTATAAGCCAACCTCTGGCCAAATCCTTTTCGACAATCAAGACCTGGCACATATGGATGGTGAAGAATTGCGCCAGATGCGCCGCCGCGTGCAGATGATTTTCCAGGACCCCTATGCCTCGCTTAATCCACGCTTTACCATCGGGTCATTGATCGCCGAGCCTATGCACATCTTTAACATTGGCTCAAAGAGCGAGATTCGTGAGAAGACCGCCGATCTCTTGCGCGTTGTCGGTTTACGCCCGGAATTCATCGATCGCTATCCACACGAGTTTAGCGGTGGACAACGGCAACGTATCGCGGTGGCCCGTGCCCTATCCATTAATCCAGAATTCGTCGTTGCTGACGAACCCGTCTCGGCCCTGGATGTCTCTGTACGTGCCCAGGTGCTCAATTTATTACAACGCCTCCAGCAACAATTTAACCTGACCTATCTCTTTGTCTCCCATGACCTCAGCGTCGTGCGCCACGTTGCTGACCGCATCGCCGTTATGTACCTCGGAAAAATTGTTGAGATCTCCGACCGCGATGAACTATACACAGCTCCCAAGCACCCCTACACCCAGGCGTTGCTTTCAGCCGTACCCATTCCCGACCCTCAGATCGAGAAGCACCGGAAACGTATCATCTTGTCGGGCGACCTGCCAAGCCCCATCAATATTCCGGCTGGATGCCGTTTCCATACGCGCTGCCCCATGGCCCAACAAATTTGCCGCGAAGTGGAACCCGTTTTTGAAGCCAAAGAAGGCCACGAACATTACGCAGCCTGCCACTTCTCAGAAAGCGTCACTCCACCTGTCGCATAAATTGAATGATGAGCAAGCAAGGCAGGGTGCAGGAAACCGCGGTTTCCTGCACCCTGCCTTGCTTGCTCATGGTCGCATCAAATTGTGTTGACATGTCCTCTTGTTAGCAGTATGCTGTTTGCAACAATTCGTAGAAATCGAAGGTAAAGAGGCAAGGATAAACCAATTGCAACGTTTCAGGGGACAACTACTGCTCCTACTGCTCTCATTGGTGGGAGTAGGCATCTCCATATACCTCACCGCCGTCCACTATGAAAACGTTCCACTTGTCTGCTCTGCCAATGGCGTGGTTGATTGTGCGCGTGTACTCTCCAGCCCCTTCTCGATCATTCCGGGCACAACCATCCCGATCAGTGTCCCTGGTCTTGGCTGGTGTCTTGCCTTTGCTGCCCTGGCTGCCATTGGCTGGCGTTCGATATCTCTGCAACGAGGGGTACGGATCGCGCAATTTCTCCTGGCACTCGTGGGCGTAGTCACTGCCCTCTACCTGGTCTATATCGAGCTCGTGCGCTTGCATACTATTTGCGCTTGGTGTACCACCCTCCACGTCATCATCCTCATCATCTTTCTCATCACGCTGGCACAACTGCAACAACCTCTGAATGAGCCCGAACCCACCAACAAAGATGAGCAACAACGCACTCTTACCTCAGCACGTAACCAGCCATAGAGGCTTAGGCGATACTATGTGTGTTTATCAGCTCGCCTTTGCATGAATAGCAATTTGGTTAAGCATCAACGAGTGTCCACTGTATGCGCTTCCCTACACTAGCTGCATAGCGTTGTAATGTCGATAGTCGGGGATCGACTGTACCTGCCTCTAAACGCGCAATAGCGGGTTGCGAAGTTTTAATTCGCTTTGCTATTGCGCTTTGTGACATTTGGGAGCCACTGCGAATTGCAGCCAGAGCGTTCAGCAAAGCGCGCCGTTGGCGTGCTTCCTCCATTAGAGATGGAAATTCTGGGTTTTTCTGTGTTGATTCTTCGATTATCTCGTCAAGAAAATCTTGTTCCATTCATTCTCTCCTTTAATTCTCCTGACCTGCTCGCTTTGCTTTTCCTCGCCGTCGCCAGTCTGCCAGTCTTTGTTCTGCTAATTTAATATTAGCCTTGGGTGTTTGCTGTGTCTTTTTCTGAAAACCTTCTAAAGAGAGTAGTACGTGATGAAAACGTCCTTCACAAGCAAAAAGGATACGGTAGGCTTTTGTGTTATAGATAGCACGTACCTCATAGATATCCTTGTGCAAATGACGTGCTACTGATATACCATGTTCGCGCACATGTTCCATTTCCTCAAGAACTGCAGCTCGGTCTTCATCTGGCAACGCCAAAAGAAAATCTTTTATAGGTCGCGCTCCGCCTTCTGTTTGATAGTCGCGCCACTGTCTTTTATGGCTAGGTTGCTCACTAGTCATCACGTACCTCTGTTTGAATTATATCATATTTGATATATTCTTTCAACTGCAGAATGCAGTTAATGTACCTTCTATAAGAAATATAGCGAAACGTTCTTTGAGGAAAACGCACTTTTACCTCAACACGTAACCAGCTATAGAGGCTGATGTCATTGTTGCTGTGCTGGATTATGTTTGTCAGGGAGAATGCGTTTGTTGGACCTCGTCGCCTGCCTTGACAACACCTCCGCGCAAGACACGCGCCATAAAGCCAGCTAGAAAGAGCCTGTGCTCGTCTTCTTTGACTACCACTGCTTTGAGTAGGCGTGGGTCAATACCGTTCAGTTGCACGCAAGGATTGCGTATCTCCGTCAGCTCAACCTCTGCCGTGCCGATGGTCAACCGCGTACCCGCGGGGAGTTGCATTAAGGCCAATCCTGTGACGGTAATATTCTCACCCATCATACCGGGGCCAATATATATCTCCTGTGCCGCCAGATAGGGGAAGACGCTACCATCGAGCAGGCAGACCTGGCGAAGATTGGGCCGTGTCGGATCTTTTCGGGCCAGGTAGCGATGGCGGACAAACTTGCCCGCGTGATAATCGCCCTCAACACCGTAATTGGCAACGAGCTCAATAGTCTCCACAACAGGTTTGGGCAATCCTGGTTCGGCATTGCGACAAACAGCCACTACTGTGCCTATCGTGCCTATCGTGCCTATCGTCTCCACCGTTGTAATCGTCTCTTTCTCTGTATTGGTTATGTCGGTCATAGAATAGACTCACTCCCACTGGAAAGTGCGCATAGCGATAAAAAGTACGACGATGGCCCATACTGCCAGTACGAGCAGAGCAAAACCTGGGAATGCCGCGCTATTGCTCATCGAGGCCTGTAGAGCCTGTGTCAGTGCGGCGGCAGGAAGCACCTGCGCGATAGCGGCGACAGGCGCGGGCAGATGATTCAATGGGAGGATGCCACCACCAAGCAAAACGAAAAGCAGGAAGAGGGCATTAGCCCCTGCCAGGGTGATTTCCGCCCGTAAAGCTCCCGCCATTGCTAGCCCGATAGCGGCAAACGTGATGGTGCCTAATGCCAGCGTCAACAAGGTTAGCCATAATGAGCCTGTCGCTTGCCAACTGTAGAGCAATAGCGCAACCCCTACCAGGAGGATAACCTGTACAACTTCAAGTAGCAGGATAGAGATAACCTTGGCGATAATTAAGCCGCTCCGTGGCAAGGGCGAACTACCCAACCGCTTCAGCACTCCATAGTAGCGTTCATATGCCGTGGCGATACCCAGATTTACCATACCAGCCGCCATAATCGCCAGGGCAATAATGCCTGGTAAAAGAAAAGTGATCGCTCGTCCATTGGTAGTTGGTACAATATTCAGAGAAGCAAAAAAGATCAGTAGCATGACTGGCACGATCAGGGTAATCAAGATATTCTCGCCACGTCTCAGCGTCAGCAGTATTTCAAAGCGCGTCTGTATCAGTATCTGACGTGTGAGCGATGCCGCCTTCTTGTTGGGCGCTTGCTGCTCAATGTTCTGTATCGCCATCTTAATCCCGTACCTCTGTTCCCGTTAAGCGCAGAAACAGGTCTTCCAGTGAGCCATGTCCTACACGCAGTTCGGAGAGTGTAATGTTGTTATCGCGTAACCACGCCGTGAGTTCTGCCAGGAGCGTGGGTATCGTCTCTGCCTCGATGACATAGCTGCCAGGACGTATCTCCTCTGCCTTCTTAGCAGATGGCAACGCCGCCAATTTTGCGCAGTCCAGTCCAGCCGGGGCGACGAAGCGCACAACGGTGGCATTGTGTACGCCTGTCATTTGCTCCGGCGTATCGAGCGCGATTAACCGTCCATGATCGATAATCGCGACGCGGTCAGCCAGTCGTTCCGCCTCATCCATCAGGTGTGTTGTCAGCAGTACTGTTGCTCCCTGCTGTTTCAACTCCCGAATGATTTCCCACGTTGCCAGGCGAGCCTGGGGATCCATACCCGCCGTCGGCTCATCAAGAAATACCAGCCGTGGTTTGCCAATCAGCGCCACTGCCAGGGCCAGGCGGCGTTTTTGCCCACCGGAGAGGCGACGGCAACGTGTTTTCGCTGCCGCTGTGAGGCCGACGCGCTCCAGTAGTGCCGCAACATCTTGCGCATGCTGGTAGTAGCCTGCGAAGAGGAGAAGTACCTCGCGGGCCGTGAGTCCAGGGTAGAGGCCATCCTGTTGCAGCATGACGCCGATTTGTGGCTTCAATGCCTGGGCCTCTCGGATGGGGTCGAGTCCCAGCACGCGCACACTGCCCTGATCTGGTGTGCGATAGCCTTCAAGCGTCTCGACGGTTGTTGTCTTACCAGCGCCATTTGGCCCCAGCAAGGCAAATATTTCACCGCTATGAACGATAAACTGTAAGTGATCCACGACTCGGCGCGAGTCGTAACTTTTGCTGAAATTGTCAACGACGATGGCCTCATCTTTGTGTGCCGCCCCCTGGTGCGCCTGCACATTGGCCGTTTGCGCCGTTGTCTGCGCATCTGCAGACATATACGTTCGCTGCCTTTCAAAAGTGTT
>JBBQXY010000098.1:0-21319 GCA_038209195.1 Ktedonobacterales bacterium
GCTAGAACCTCCTGCGGGTCTGCGCATTCCTGGAGCAGTTCGTCGATCAATTCGGGTCGAATGGTCATGTTTTTCTCCTCTATCTTCCTCTTCATCCATTTTTCTGTTTGACCACTTACACAATCTATTTTACACCCTCTACTATTGCCATTACTATTACTGCTACTATTCCTAATAACATTACTGCTACAAATCCATCTATTGCTCCGCAAATTATTGCCCATATAAATGTTGCAAATCCTCCTACTTCTATTGCTTTTATAACTGCTGCTATTCCTTCTCCCGCTCCGAACCCTCCTCCTGCTCCCACTTCAACTCCTACTCCTGCCCCTATTGCTCCTATTGCCATTGCTACATAACCACCTAAATCTTCTTTAACTATTCCTAATGCTTCTTCTTTTATTCCTAATGTTAATCCTGATGGTACGCCTGCTACTAATCCTACACCGAGCAATATTAACCCTATTTTGTCTAAACCTACTACGCCTGTCCCTACCACTATTCCTATTATTGCTCCTATTATTCCTACTATTACCATTGTTGTTGTGAGAATACGCTTATTGCGCTCTTGCATTGCCTCTGCTTGTGCTCGCTGCTCCCACGCTAGTTTTTCCTGCTCCTTTTTCTCGCGTTCCTGCTGTTCTCGTTCCACCCGTTTCTGCTCTAAGAATATTTGTTCGGCAACAATGGCCTGTTCATAGTTCAAGGCAGCAGGTAAGCCTAGAACGTTGGAAAGCCCTGCTGAGTCGCCATAATAGGGAGCATCCTGCCAGAGCATCTGTAATTGGGTGCGGGCAGCGGAGGCATCTCTGTTATGGATCAATTGCTGTGCGCCGATGTACATCCAGACGGATTGCTCGTTTTGTCGGGCAATTTGGAGACGTTCCTGGATGCTTTGCGTGATGTTATTGGCGGTGGTCCAAGGTGCAATATGTTCATTCTGAAATGACTGCCAGGACTCTGGGATATTTTGCATGATGGTATTTGCGACCTGAGCAAGCGTCAGTGGTGACTTGAGCAGTGGGGCGACGTCCTGGGCTGACGGTTCTAACGCCAGCAAATCTTCCCAGAGGCTGATCTCATCTGACCAGCGTCCTTGCATACTGGCCTCTCGTGCCTGATTGAGGCGTACCGGAATCATCTGTGTGCGCAGTTCTCGGATGCGGTTGCGGGCGGTGGTGCTATACCTTTCAGCGACGCCCGAAGTCGTCATCATTTGTCGCCAGATGCGAAAAGCCTCTTCGACATTCCCATTCGCTTGCGCTCGCACCCCATCCTGAAAGAGTTGCTCTATATTGTTAGAGGGTGTCCGTGCGAGGTTAGGCGAGGAATCGAATTGTGTGGATTGTTTGGTGGGTCCAGATGTGCTCATTATTGCCGTTACATCTTCTCCCCGCCCTGCTTTCTCTAACGTACTAGCAAAAGTCTCGACGCGGTCGAAGCGGTCTTCTGGCTTTTTCGCTAATGCCCTTAGTACCACTTGTTCTACGGCAGGCGCAAGCGATGGTACACGGTCACGCAAAGAGGGGGGTGGCACCTCCTGATGCTGATAACGCCATTGAATAAATTCCCGTGCCTCGAAAGGGAGTTTGCCACAGAGCCACTCATAGACCATGATCGCAAGTGAGTACTGGTCGCTGGCAGGAATGGGGTTTCCAATAAGCTGTTCCGGAGCAGTGTACTCATAAGTGCCTTTGACAACAACTTGTCCCGCTTGCTCAGCATGTGATGTCATTGCAGTACTACTGGCAGTAGCAATGCCAAAATCACTGAGCAGGACAAGATTGCGTGCATTAAGCAGCAGATTTTCCGGCTTGACATCGCGATGGATCACTCGGTGGTCATGTGCATACTGCAATGCTGAGGCTACCTGTTTAACAGCAGTAACTATCACATTGAGCGGAACACGGGTGCCTCTGGGATACTTCTCACGAAAAGAACCGTTCGGCGCGTATTCCATGACAATAAAAGCGGTATTGTCAGGTGGTCTAATTCCTAATCTGAGAACTTTGACTATATTGGGATGCTGTAATTGGATAGTACGGTCTACTTCACCAATGAAATCATGAACCTTTTGCTCTTTGAGCAGTTTCACTGCCGCAAATGTTCCATCGTGAACTTCCTGACCGAGATAGACGCTGGCAAAGCTACCCTCGCCCAGTGGTTGTACTAATTTGTAATCACCGAATCGTTCACCAATATAACTTTGCACCATCGCGCTCTCCCTGACGTTATGCATTTATGATTGATAAAAATAGATGGTCACAGTATAGCATAGTACGCGCTAAAGTAGTGCTTAGGATAATGCCGTTCTTTGTTACCGGCCCAAAACCTCTTGACAAGAGTGATATTATATAGATGTAAGCAAGAGAACAGGTGGTTCACTACAGGCGACTATTTACAGTTAAAATGTCGTGAGCTAGCTTCTCAAGCCAATCTAAGGCGGCGTAGCTCAGTCGGTAGAGCAGCAGACTCATAAGCTGCGTGTCACAGGTTCGATTCCTGTCGCCGCTACTAAATCTCATAATCTTCCGCCCACTTTACCCCTTTTTGTTGGTTCTTCTTTAATGATATGATCCTGACTCCGTTCACCCAACTGTTTTTTTGTTGGCCCCAAAAGATCCATAATTTCACCTCACTTATGAACAAGCTCCCGGATATAATCATGTTAGAGCTTCGACGGTAGCGGAGAAGGCTTGTGTGGTTGTGTAGCGTGGTGTCCATGTTCCAGTGGCTTTCAGTTTTGCATTGGAACAGATGAGTGTGCCCTCACCTAGCCATTCGGGGCCGAAGGTGCTTTTGCCCTCTTTCCATGCGGTAATAACAGCTTGCAGCAGCATTTCGTCAGGGATCTCAATGACTTGTAAGCCTGCGACAGCAGCGATAGAGGGCAGAGAAGCTGGCTCATCTCCTACGACGTTATAAGCACCTGGCAGGTCATATTGCACCATGGCGTAAAAAGCGGCGGCAAGGTCATCTTCGTACACAAGTTGCAAGCGAATCTTGCGCGCGCCCGACGTTGTGAAGTGCGTTTTGTTGGGCTGAATGTAGGATGTTGCTGCTGATTGATTGGGGCCGATAACGATGCTTGGTCGAGCACGAGAGATGATGAGTTGAGGAAAAGCGAGTTGTAACCCATCTAACCAGATTTCGTTGGCGTGTTTATGCTGGTTGTAGTAAAAATCGGTGTAGAGTCCTCGCAGAGGGGTGTCTTCAAAGACTGGCTCAGGGTTATCGGGTAACGTACTATAGGCGGCAATCGAGCTACTGACCACTAGCTTCCGTACGCCTGCCTCTGCCGCAGCCTTGCATGTATTCCACGTCCCTCCCAGGTTGATACTGGCTGCCTCAGCCAGAGACATGCTGTAGGGGCGTCCCACGATAAATGCCAGATGCACCAGCGTATCACAACCAGCTAGCGTCTCTTTGATGCCGGGATCGCGAATATCCTGCTGGTGGAACACTAATTTGCTGTGGGTGCCGGATGGTGGCACAAGGTCAATTCCAATGATCTGCTCGATGTTCGGGTCTGCTTCCAGGAGTGGTAAAAGCGCTCGTGCAAAGCGGCTGGCGCACCCTGTAATTGCTATTTTTTGCATGTCGTAGTGGTCCCTTACTTATTGTGCTAGTGGGGAGAGTAGTGATTGTGTTGCTAAAATAAGCATACTGATCGGGGGATGAAGATGTCAAGGATGCTCAACAATTTGTCATTCGGCGGCGCTGTGGGGCTGGGACACCTGGTGCGATTCGAACGCACAGCCCGACCGCCTCTCACGAAGATAACGCGGCTGCTCTGCCATTGAGCTACAGGTGTCCTCCCAGGACATCCGCATTGCACGGAGCTACAGGTCTAGAGACACTCACCTTCTGGGATGGGCACCTTTTAGAGTCGTGGTGCCATCGACTACAGAAATTATACCCATTATGTCAAGGCCACTTCTTGACGTTCAAAGATATGTCTCTGTTGACGAACGGATCATTGTATATGGTATTATACTAAAGTAAAGACAACACTCCATCGTGTGACGATAAAATTTGAGAAGGTAGCAAGTACTTATGGCAGATGAAAGTATGGGAGTACAGGCAAGATATGTGAAGACTGAGTTTCATGGTGATGAAAGTCTTCCAACACACTATGTTAATAGCGTTAATATCCGTTCAACTCCAGAAGAGTTCTTTTTGACTCTTGGTACTGTTATCCCTTTAGATATCGTTGACATCAAGCAACTTGAAGATATTGAAAGTATCAGTGCTCATCCTTTGTTTCGTTGTGCGGTATCAAGATCTGTAATGAGGCAATTAATTGATTTAATGTCAACCATTTATGATAACCAAACACGACAAATTGAGATGTTTCAGGCTTCTCAGAGAAGGGACGATGACTATGGTGTCAACGATAGTAAGGCCTCAAGCAGTTAATTCGCAAACTTTAGCAACAAAGGCAGGAATTGACAACGCAAACATAGGAGACAAGTTATTCGTCCAGATTCAGCCGGACGTCGTAATTAGTATCTCTCACCCTGGTGCTACTGCTGTAGTGTTGCAGCCCTTTTATGTAGCACTCACCCCGAAAGATGGGGGATACTTGGCTACTAGTGACATATCAAATGCTTTTGAACTTGGAGCAACAACTGGTCTGGCACTTAAGAACTATCTCGAGTTTCTTGTTGATGAACTTTTCTGGTTTCGGGAAAATGCTGAACACCTCTCCTCTTCTGTACAGGATGATTTTGATCGCTTACGGCGGTATATGTGGATTGTGTAGAACGTATTCATGGGTTTATCACTCAAAGACCTGAGAAACCTTTTGGAAAAAGACCTCTTATGGGAATGTGACGACTCAGGAAAGCATATCAGGTATAGATTTATTGTGAATGGTAGGATCGTTGCAGCGACTCACTACTCACATTCTTGGCGTGGAAATGATCAAATCAACAATCTTATGCTGAGTCTAATAGCAAAAGAAATGCGATGCTCACTTAAAACATTAAAATCATTGCTTCAGGATAAAAGGCCTCCTATACATAGTTACTTTGAAGAGTTGCTCCAAGGTAATCACATCAGCAAAGCAGAGTTTGATGAACTTTGTGAAAAGTGGGCGCAATTATAAGAAACTAACCATGCTAGATAATGAAATAGGGCTACCGTAGGCTTCAAATAAAAAGAAGAGCGGTCACTAGTAGCTACTCCAATGACCGCTCTATCTCCAGCATTTTCAAGTCGTCGAGGAGACATCCTACCCACAACTAAAGGATGTGTGACACCTGGTGCGCTTGAACGCACAAACAACCCGACCGCCTCTCACGAAGACAACGCGGCTGCTCTACCATTGAGCTACAGGCCAGCACATGACATTTGTCATCTCATATTCATGATGTTCTCCACTATGTATACTCCCTCTTTCCCAGTACACTGAGAAGTGTAAGAAGTCACCGAAACGCAAAACAAGAGCAATTCGGTCCACGCGAACAAAGAGCAATCACATATTGTGCCATAAGAAAATACCGCGTCTGTACACGATGACGCGGGAGCAAATGAATGAAGGAGCAAATCATCATGCAAACATCTGTTTTTCACTCGACCTCACGTTGGTTTCTGCCTGGCCTGATTGCCGGGGTTGTGTTTCTGGCTATTGCGCTACTGGCTGGCGCGCTGAGTACGACGGTGTGGGCGATGCCGGAAGCTATTGCCCAGACGGTGGGGGTCAGCGCGCCGGTAGGGTATGGCTTTGCGCTGGGACCACTGCTGGTCGGCGTCGTGGTTCACCTGGTGCTTTCCATCGCATTCGGTGCCATCTTTACGGCGATCGCGCTCTGGCTGAGGATGCATGGTTGGGTGCTGGTAGTTGCGGCTGCGATCTTTGTCAGTGTCGAAACTGCTGTTGCCCTGTGGGTTGTCTTGCACAACATGGTGTCTGCCGCCACGTTTTCGTTCTACTTGTCGGCTATCCCATTGTGGGGATCATTGGTCGGACACTATGCATACGCGCTAATCCTCGGACTGCTCCTGGTGTATGGACCATTTGCCCTCAAAAGGAAGCGGCAAGCGCAGACCGCGTAAGTTGTAGGGTGGTATGCCCACCACTGTGCTCTTCAGGCAAGTTTGAAGAGCACAGTGGTGGGCTACAGTTTCCTCCTGCATATCTTCCATTAAGGGAGTTTTTTTGGATGAGCGGCAAAGAAGCGCATCATTTCAGTTGAGGCGTCAGGCCCCTGCGGATCAGTATATGTGCCGCTTGAGCTTCCGCCCGACCAGGCGTGACCGGCCTGCTTAATGATCCATTCCTCAGCTAGCACGAGACCGGCCGCGTTGGTGTACATTCTACGAGTATAGGCATGTCCACCAGTTACCTGGCCCGACGACTCACGAAGCGAGCGTTTGCTGTCAGGGGAGGCTTGCAACCATTGTTCAAGGGTGCGATCAGCGTTGCGCGGTGAGACGGTCGTGTCACGATCGCCGTGGAAGACAATAATGGGAATCGCTTTAGGCAGAGAACGGACAGGCCCAGTCGCACCCTGTTGCATTACTTTGAACGCGGATGGAAGGTCCTGGGCGGCACCATAGGCTATGCCCGAATGGACGCCGACGGCGGCATACAGATCGGGATACGTGGCAGCCATGATGGCGGCCATCGCTCCTCCCGATGAGAGTCCAGCTACATAGACACGGCTGGCGTCGACTGGATACTTGCTCATAATCTGGCGCGTGATGCCCGCAATAAGCGATGGCTCTCCGTTGTCGCGTTGCTGATTGGCGGGCTGAAACCAGTTCCAACACTTCGAGGTGTTAGCGGGCTGTGCCTGTTCTGGATAAGCAACAAAGCAGAGCTCTTTTTCCGCTAGCTCATTCATACGCGTACCACGGGCAAAATCTACAGCGGACTGGGTACAGCCGTGGAGCATGATGAGCAATGGAAGTGGCTGCCCGGTAAAGCCGCTAGGAATATACAATTTATAGGTGCGTTTTCCTTGCGCAGCAGTATACACACCGTCGACAAATTGTCCGCTCATGCGGTCTACCTGATCTGCTAAAGCACTATGTTCACGCCCTGTCGGCCAGTTGGTAAGTCCTTGTATGCCATGTATACCGTGTATGCTGTCAGGAAAAGGAATAGCTGTTGGTGCTTTGAAGGGTGCTCCGAGTGGCTGAGAGGGCAAGTTCTTCCAAAGAGGGGATATCTTTGCCGCTCCCATTGCTTTGAGGGGAGTATCTTTCACTATACGGGGGTCCGCGTCAATAATAGTATCAGCCGGTGTCACGGTTGTGCTGTTTGTGGGTGATGCGCCCTGTAACGCCTGCTGAATTAAAGCGGTCGCCTCGCCGAGGCGACCTGCACGTGTGAGGCGGGTAGCTTCAGCCATTGCTGCCTGCATGCGATTATCCATTCTGTAATGCTCCGTTTCGTATAGGGACTATCAAAGAATTCACGATCAATGGATGCGAGATGATAGAGCGGCCTTGACCGCTGGGCTTGCGCGGAAGGCACCAAGCACGACAACCGCGTCGATGGTCGCCAGGGCCAGTTCGGGAGTAACATCGTCGGCGATACTCGCCAGTCCGAGCACGTTGATCTGCAACTTCTCGCCAGCGGCACGCACGCGTTCCAGGTCATGCCGGGTGTAGTATTGCACACCAAGAACCAGCGTTTTACGAGCCACAGTCCGTTTGACCTCTTCGTCGTGGATCGTGAGCTGATTGCGAATCGCCGTGCGGATAAAGTCAGTTCGGTTGGCATAGAAGCCTTCCTGTGTCAACAAGTCGATCTTCCCCAAATCCACTGGTCCCAAGTTGATCGTGATCTTCTCTGTTTTTTCGATTTCGTTCATTTTTATCATCTCCTCACCATCTACTGAGATGGTACACGGAAGGTGTATGGTTTGTCAAGGGGTCTACGCTCAAAGAGACCTGAATTTGTTTGCGAAGGCGTCTTCTCATCATCTGTAGTAGGTGAGGAGACATCGAATGCTTGATATTACCACTATTTTTGCGGAAGATGACCGGGTCCATATCTATCGCCCAGGGATGTGTACTGAACAGGGGAAGTATGTTCTGTATTGGATGCAACGCGCACAGCGTGGACAGGATAATGCCGCGCTCAATGCTGCCATCGCTCTGGGGAACACGCTACATCTCCCTATCGTTGTCGCATTTGTGATTACTGACTATCCTGCCGCCAATCTCCGCCATTATCATTTTATGCTTGAGGGTATCGCTGTTGCGGGACGATATTTGCAGCAGCGAGGCACACCACTACTCTTGCGGCATGGGCAAGCAGCAGCAGAAATCATACAACTGGCACAAGAACTACCTGCGGCGGCTGTGATTAGCGATGAGAGCGAGTTGCGGACACCGCGTTCATGGCGTTCTACAGTGAAAGAGCAGTTGCCTGTGCCATTTGCCTGTGTTGATGCTGATGTAATCGTTCCCACGCAGCATTTTCCGAAAGAAGAATGGGCGGCTCGCACGCTGCGACCAAAATTACAGCGCGTGCTTCCTACCTACTTACAACCAGGCGTTGATCTTGAACCTAAGCACCCTTTACAGAAAGCTCCCTGTGATCCTGGACAGGTTGGCAATCCGCTCAGCTACCTGGACGTGTTGAAGATTGATAGAAGTGTGCCACCCTCAGATGTATTTCATGGTGGGCAGGACGAGGCACGTCGTCGCTTACGCAGCTTTATTGATGAACGGCTCGCGGATTATGGAGTGCGGCGCAACTTGCCTGAAATCGCGGGAACAAGCGAGTTGTCAGCCTATTTGCACTTCGGGCACATCTCTATCCAACACATGGCATGGGATATCGAACAATATATTTCGCCCAAGACAGGTAGCAAGCTCATCGATGTTGATGGAGGACGTACTGCCTACCTGGAAGAGCTGATTGTGCGTCGTGAGTTGGCAATAAACTTCGCCTTACACAATTCCCACTATGATAGCCTGGAGGGCTGTCCCGATTGGGCACGCAAAACACTCGCAAAACACGCTGCTGACCCACGCCCCTGGAATTATAGTCTGGCAGAATTAGAGCAAGCGAGGACGCATGATGAACTATGGAATGCCAGCCAACGGGAGATGGTGACGACGGGCCGCATGCATGGCTATATGAGAATGTACTGGGGCAAGAAAATACTGGAGTGGGTAAAGACGCCCGAAGAAGCCTTTCATTATGCGGTGTATCTCAACGACAAATACGAGCTCGACGGGCGCGATGCCAACGGCTACACGGGTATCGCCTGGGCCATTGGCGGCAAACATGATCGTCCGTGGGGACCAGAACGCCCCATTTTTGGCCTCGTGCGCTATATGGCCCTTAGTGGCATGCAGCGCAAGATGGATACTCGCGCTTATATTTACAAGTGGAGCAAGGTATAGCCCATTTAGTCGCCCAGGTCTGCCACATCGAGCTGATCGAGGTCTGCGGGATCGGCAACCACGTTGATCTCGGCGATCTTCCCTCCTGTGAGCGTGAGATTGAGCGCAAGGAAAAGCCGACTACGCGAGGCCACGACGATCCCTACAGAACCATTCACGAGAGCCGGTCGCGCACCCAAGGCACGTCCTGAGAACTGGCGGGCCACGGCCTGCGCGCCACGAATCTCCGCTGGCTCACCAGCAGGCACAGCTGTGAGGTCATGCCGGAACACGACGTCCGGGTCGAGCACCGCGAGCAGCGCGTTGAAGTCACCAGTTCGCGACGCGGCGAGAAAGGCATCGACCACATTTCGCTGGTAGGTAAGATCGGCATCCTCCACCATTGCTCCTCCGCGCACCCGGCGGCGCGCGCGGCTCGCAAGCTGCCGGGTCGCTGTTTCTGAGCGTTCCACGATGGGAGCAATCTCGTCGAAGGGCATGGCGAAGATGTCGTGCAGCACGAACGCAAGGCGCTCAGCGGGATTCAACGTGTCGAGAACCACGAACAGTGCCAGACCGACGGAGTCGGCCAGCAGCGCTTCCTGCTCGGGGTTGATCTCGCCCTCGCGGCTCGTGGTTGGTTCGGCTTCGGACGCTTCCAGGGACTCCTCGCGCCGTGAGTTGCGCGAACGCAACATGTCGAGGCAAATTCGCGCGACCACTGTGGTCAGCCATCCCCCCAGGTTTTCAATGCCGCTCGTATCGGAGCGGCTGAGGCGGAGCCAAGATTCCTGTACGGCGTCGTCTGCTTCGCTAAGCTCGCCGAGCATCCGGTAAGCTACCGCTTGCAGGTGGGTCCGGTTGGCCTCGAATTGTTCCGCCAGCCATTCGTGTTTATTCATCAGTTCTATGCCCTCATGGTATTCTCTCATTGTAGTGACGAGCGAGGCTCAACTTCGTCCATCGGTCACATTCTTGCGTTGCGTTTCGTCATTATAGTGACGAGGGAAATCCAGCCAATGTGACAAGGAAACGAACTCCCATTGAAGTGCGGATGGGCGGCCCCGTCAAGATGAAACCTAAAGTTAAGAAATTTGCGCTGTCTATGCCTGGATGTGATTGCATCCCGGTGAAGTTTGGACACGCGAAGGAGTTGTTTTCACGTGAAAGGTAGGTTATAACAATGGCTGATGAAAAACTGCTGATGGTGATGGTGGCAGTCACCGATATGGCGAAGGCCAAAGCGTTCTACGCGGAGCAATTGGGCTGGTCTGTCACCACAGACTACGGACAAGGCAATCATCACTGGGTCGCGCTTTCGCTCCCAGGAGGAGGCACCTCTCTGACGCTGTCGACGATGCATGAACACATGAAACCTGGTACGATGACGCTCTATTACTCGACTTCAAATATTGAAGCGGCGTACAACGAGCTTAAAGCAAAGGGCGTCAAGGTCAACGAAGTGAAGGATGACCTGTATGGCCCAGGCTCTGGCGTCAAGTGGTTTGACCTCCGTGATCCCGATGGCAACCTGTGGCAGGTGGTTCAGTCCTAGTCGCCTCCGCCTTGGCTAGCGATCATTATTCCCATGATCGAGGCACCCAACCGATCCCCGATACATGTTTAGTCCGACTTGAACGCCACGGCGACTTCCATCCAATTGACGTTCTGAAAATCGTTGTTGTCCTGAGCAAAGCTTTGATAGAGGGCTTCTGGGCCTCGTTTTTGCCTGGTCACATAGTCCTCTATTTGTTGGGCAGCTTCTTCATCGTTTTGAGCGGACTGCATAATGGCGAGAATATCTACATAGGTGCCTTCGGTTGATAAAAAATCGGCGACAGTTTTGGTTTCCGCGTTCATGGAATTTCCCTTCCTCTCTCCCTTTTTTGCTATTCTATCCATTTTACACGCGGTTTCGTCAAGTTGCCAGTACTTTGTTACTCTTCATGTGACTGGCCGCCTGCGGCGGCAAATAAGGGAAGGAAAACTAGGGCGCAGCCCTAGAACCCAGTCAAGGGGCGGCAGCCCCTTGCATCCCCGCTTTGCCCCCTGTCAAGGGGATACCGCCCCTTGCATCCCCGCAAAGAGGTTTTAAGGGTGAAGCATGTTCGCGATGATCGCTTTGACGCCTGCGGGGCCGCGCAAATGTAGCCAGATTGGTCCTTGCTGCGGCTCAAAAAGCAGGGCGAAGGTGAAAAAGGGGCAACACACTCGCTCAAAAGCAATGAATTGCAGCAGTGTGTTCGCCCAGTCGCCACTACCTGGAAAACGGAGGGCGTAGCCATCTGTCAACTCGTTCACCTGTTGCACTTGCTTGAAGAGGTCGGCGATCTCTACTGCTTGCGCCTCATGCTCTTCCGCGGTTAATGTACATGCCAGTGGTATCTCATCGGTTAAAGATGCGTGATTCTGCTGCATGTGTTTGTGCCTTTCTTCTTTGCTGTCACTAAGGCCATCTGTTGTTGACCTTTGTCGATGAGTATAATATATCATGTGTTAAGGGATGGAAGACGGGAAAAAAATATGCTACTTTCACGAAAACTACTCCAGCGAATTCTTGGAGCTTTGTGGCTCAGCGACGGGCTGCTCCAATTGCAACCGCAAATGTTCACTATGCATATGGTACACGGCGTGATGCAGCCCATGCTGCAAAGCCAGCCACCACTAATTGAAGCGAATCTTCAGTGGATCGTCAATGTGACGACGCAACACCTCATAGCGGTCAACCTACTGATTACTGTCGTGCAGATATTCATTGGCCTCGGTTTTCTCCTGCTTTCTGGACGATGGATAAAAAGGCTTGTGATCGTGTCCATTGTATGGGCATTCGTCGTCTGGTACGGCGGCGAAGGCATGAGTATGCTGCTGACGGGACAGAGTAGTGGCTTGACAGGTGCGCCAGGTGCGGTACTGCTCTATGCCATCCTGGGACTGACCGTCTATCCACGCCCCTCCTCTAATAAAGACACTTCCCAAGGAACACATGCAGACGGCCTGCTTTCACGCGTATTGCTCCGCTCCATTCTGGCGGACTTCTGGTTCTTCGCGGCACTGCTACAGGTGCAACCCTACTGGTGGCAGCCGGGCCAAATCTCACAAACAATAGGGGCCTTAGCTAATCAGGGTGGGCTGAATGGGTTCATCCTGGACAGGGTACTGCAAAGCATCTCGGACCTCACGGCGTCTATTGAGGTTCCTTTGAATATCACCCTCACTGTCGTCTTCTTGGGACTCGGCACGGTTTTGCTCGTTGTGAAGGGAAAGCGTCTGCACTCGGTCTTGATTGCCTCAATCGTGGTCAGTGTTGTGATTTGGTTTATAGGGCAGGGGTTTGGAATGATCCTGACAGGGATGGCGACCGATTTCAATTCGGGCTTGTTACTGGTGGTGATGGCTCTCGCATGTTGGCCCAAGGTCTCTACACAGATTCCGGTAAGCAACCGCTTTGCCCGCGAAATCCAACGGATAGCGCATTCAGCACAACCAGTGTAAGATGGAAGGAGGTTAAGAAAAGCATACCTTATCTTTCATTGTTAACCGTATCTCAACCAGATCTAAATGCTCTCTATATTTATTTTTGTCTCTTCTTGACATATTCTATATCATAGCCGTCTCAACAATGGCGTTTCGAGAGTAGAAGGGATTCATCTTTATGCCACAATTTATGCCGCAATTTCCATCACAGGGACAACCGAGTCCACCCGCTCAGCCTTCATGGCAAGGACAACCACCACCACCCACACAATCAACTGGACAATGGCAGCAGCCTACCACGGGTTATCAGTCGGCACCGCAGCATCCAGAGTATCCAGGGCAATGGCAGCAGCCTATGCAGCCGGGGATGTACCCTCCGCCTCAACAGCAAACGCCAACACAATCGGGGATATATCCGCCACCGCAACAGCAGCAAAAGCCTATGCAGTCGGGAATGTTTCCTCCGCCTCAGCAGCAAACGCCAAAGAAGAATTCACGGCGTGGTCTTTGGATCGTCCTTGGAGTGATCGTCGTTCTACTCCTCGTATTTGGGGGAATTGTTGCATTTATAGCCAATGGCGCGAATTCAGCCAACACGGTGGCTCCGACACAGGTCGCTACTGTAGGTGCAACGCAAGTCTCCCCCACGACCATAGTGCAGTCACAGGCAACGATTGTATCTGGCAATCAGCACTTCAAAGTAGGTCAGGTGGTTAAGGTCAATACTACCTGGCTCGTAACCATCAATAGTGTCAAGACGATGAGTGGCAATACATTCTCAACACCCACCGCTGGCAACACCTATTTTATTGTTGATGTCACGCTCAATAACCTCTCCAAGCAAGAGCAAAATGTCAGTAGTGCGCTGAATTTCTCGTTAGTAGATGCCACGGGGCAGAAATACACCGAAACCATTCTGATCGGCGAGACGCCCCCGGATGGCAAAGTGGGAGCCAACTCGCTTATGCATGGGCAATTGACCTACGAGGTGCCTACCACGCAAAGTTCCTTTACGTTTACCTTCGAGCCTGATCTTATTGCTGGTGCCTTAACCGTTTGGGACTTACAAAAATAAACTGCCTGGGTAGTTTATAATGAGGAAGCCTATTTTATTGCTACAAACGGAGGGTTTGTCATGGCCAAAACACTTTCAGCAAAGGCACGCGCCTTTCTGCAAGAAGAGCAACGGTTTGCGGTACTCGCCACCATCAATCCCGATGGGAGTCCGCAACTCACGACGATGTGGTATTTACTCGAAGGCGACGAGATTGTCATGAACACCAAGCTGGGGCGGATTAAAGAGCGCAACATGCGCCGTGATCGGCGCATTTCTGTCTGCTTCGAGGATGGCTATAGCTATATCACGATCAGCGGCAACGTTGAAATGTTCGACGATCCCCAAACGGCACAGGCCGATATAGAACGCCTGGCGACGCGCTATCACGGGGCCGAACACGCCAGGCAGCAGATGGCGAACCAATTCTCCAAGGAACAGCGCGTCACGCTGCGCATGAAATGCGAGCATGTGACAGAGTATTCTTAAACAGCTTGAAAACCTACGTTGACATGCACTCATCGAGGTGGGCGAGCACAGTCGGCCACGCTTGTTCATGCTGGTCTCTCGATTCCTGGTCCAGACAGCCAGCGTGGGTGAGTCTGAGATGCGTTCCGGTCCCGTCTGGTGTCAGTTCGACGGTCACGACAGTTTCGGCTCCCTTCGTTCCCATCGCACCAGTGAGCCATGTCAGTTCGACGAGCTGGTCAGGCTCCAGTTTGAGAAAGCGACCATAGTGCGGGAAGCGATGCCCCTCATGCTGCACCTCCCAAAAAAAAGACAGTGTCAACCTCGCCCTTCATCAACAGGGTTCTAGGCGTTGCAAACCAGCGATCCATGTGTTGAGTCCACGCTTGATACAGCGCGGAGGGTGTAGCATGCATCGTGCGCTCGACAGTCAGACGAAACGGCCTCGATGAAAGGTCGGGTGGGCAAATTGGTTGATTTTCCATCTATTCCTCTTTCGCATTAGAGCGGCATTCCAGGGCGTCAAGACGATCACCACTGAGTTTCCGCTAAGGCTTCAGCCAATATATCAAAGGTAGTCATCATAGAAAAACCATACCGCATTGGTTCTATAACTGTCAATGCACTCCACAGGTAAGGAAGACGAGAACGGAACCTCTCGCAGTCCAATCCATTACTTTTCGACGCTGGAGAAGACGGTCTCTCCTGTCTTTCCCGAATTGACGGAGCGGGAACGTGAGGTGCTCATCTTGATTGCGCAGGGTCATACCAACGCGGCGATCGCGGAAAAACCGGTCCTGAGCCCCAAAACTGTGCGCAATCACGTCTCCACCATTTTCAGTAAACTCCAGGTAGCCAGCCGTGCGGAGGCGATTTTCCGCGCCCGCGATGCTGGCTTGACATAGAGAGATGCTTTTGGGTCAATGACCTGGCGATGAGGGAAGAGGTGACTGCTCCCCATAGCTCGGCGTTTTACTCCCTCTGCTCTGACGGGCTCCATGACGGTGCCGCTTCGACCCGAAGCGGCACCGTCGCTGCTTAGAAGAAGTCCTTCGTCAGCGTTGCAACGGAGATATGCGGCCAGCCCAAATTCACTACATTGGGCAGTGCCCTCAATATTGGAAAGTTTAACACTGTCATTTGGGCGTACTGGAGCTGCATGAATGGCGATCCGTTGGCAGGTTGCACCTTCTCGATCCAGAAGGTCGCATAGACCTGGGCCGTCTGTGCATTTGGCCCCCTTAGCCCTTGGGGCTCTCCACCTTCCAGAAACAGAATATTCTCGATACCGCCCGCCCCGTCCAAGACGTTCACAGACACAGTCGGCCCATTGGGTTGATTTGGCTGCGTCAGGAACGTAAGCTGTTTCTGGGTAGCGATGTTGAGTACCGTCCCTTCAAAAGTGTGACCGCGGGCCACCTGGCTATTGATGACGGCTTGAAGAAGCGTAATCGGATCATTGATGACGTCCTGCATGGCTACGCCATTGATCGCACCGGGGAGTGGTGGATCGGGCGGCGTCGTTCCAAATGGCGTCCGCGGATTGACATTGGAGCCGAGCACAGTCAGATCATATTGCGTGAAGGGAGGGGCAGGCGGCGTCAACGCAGGTGCCGTCAGCTTCTCCGAGGAGCCAGCCGCATTGATGATCGGCGACAAAGGCGACAGGGCAGCTCTGAAGGGTGTGCTGTTGAACGAGGGAAACACCGAGAAAGCATATTCGGCGGCGGGAGTCTTCAAGGTTGGCGCACCCGAAAACGACGATGCGGTGCCTTGTGCCAGCAGGGCGTTGCCATGAGGAATCGACGCCATGCGCGCAATGATTTGCGTCCCCTGCGGAGCGGTCTCGTTGGGGTATTGCGTATCCGGTTGTGTGACCCAGATGCCAGGTTCGATGTGGAGTGCGCCACCAGTGAAGGTATCGCTAATCTTTTGGAGATAGGTCAAACCGAATAGTGAGATGTCTTTTTGACCAAAACCACGATTCGGGATTGCCGAGCCGATCGGATGTATCTCCAGCGTTTCACGGGTCTGATTGACCTGAAGATACAGGTTGGCATTCCCTTCAAAGTCTGGTCGAGCGATGAGATTGAACCCCTGACCTTGCCACGTTCCGGCAAAGTCTTGCAGGAGCCCAAGGTTTGCTAGTACAGTCTGACTGTCTGGAGTTTTTCTGATCGTATCAACATGCTTGTCGGACAACAGATCGGACGGTTTGGCTTCGGTGGTCATGATAGATTCTCCTTAGGCTAAAACTTTCGGCAAACAAGTAAAGATTGTAAGTGTCCTACCAATGCTATATACGCTGGGGCTGCCATTTTTTTTCTTATAAATTATGGCGAAGTAGTAGGTGATGGGTGATTGGGTGACAGGTGGCAGTTTTGGCAGACAATGCGGTGGAGATGGTTATTACCACATCACTTAAATATAAATAAAACAGCCAAGGGCTGTTCACTCGCCTCAAGTAGCGGTTGAGAAATCATTACATGCATATCTGTTTTATAACCTGATCGCGACTAGCCAATTACCAATGGGTATCTAACACGATTGACGCGGCACGGGCAGCCAATATTTCCTGGGTGATTGTAGGGATGCATGAATACTGCTTTGTGATCGGCACAGAGAAATGTTTAAATCAGCAATTGTTGGATCTGCTGCTCAAGAAGCATGTTGACGTGATATTGCAAGGTCAGAAACATAACTACCAGGCCAGCCAACAATTAGCCCTCAACACTACGACCTGTAAAACTTTGAATACGATAAAGTATAACGCCAATTGTATCGCCAATGCTACCAACAGCATGACCCAGGGTCAAGGTTCTGTTATCGTCGTGACGGGAACAGGGGGTGCATCGCAACTTGCCATTGACTCCTCCGATCCCAAATATGCTTACTTTAGAACCTCGATGCCCACGAATAATGTTACCTGGGGTGTCTCTCAATTTACAATCACTGCGACACAATTAAGCGAACAGTTCGTCCGTACTTCCGGCGGAACCTTTACGGATAATTTTACCATTACAAAATAGTGTTAACCAATATATTTCATTCACTGAACACCCCTACATTGGTTTGGTGCTAACATCCGTTCACTTGAGGAGCAGACCTCTGACGACTTTGCCGACGGCATTTTTCGGCAACTCCGTGCGAAACTCGATGCTGTGCGGCATCTGGTAGTCCTCAAGCCGTTCACGAGCATAGGCCAGCAACTCATCGGCGGTAACGCGTTGCCCACGTTTGACGACGATAAAGGCTCGTATGAATGGGGTTGTCGAAGGAGTGGCTACACCTGTGGTGGTGCCATCGTCCTTTTCCTTTTCCACTGGCCGCAACATGCTCACCACCGCCACCTCGAGGACTTTGGGGTGTTCGTACAGCACCTCCTCCACCTCGCGCGGATAAATCTGGTGGGTGCCAGAAAGGGTGAGATTCTGTTTGCGATCAATGAAGGTAAAGAAGCCGTCTTCGTCCATTTGCGCCACATCGCCTGTATGGAGCCAGCCATCGCACAGTATCTGGGCCGTTTCTTCTAGCATCTGCCAGTAGCCCTGCATGACCTGTGGCCCGCGAATCAGCAGTTCTCCCACTCCTCCAGCTGGGAGCGGTTCACCCGTCACGAGATCGACAATGCGTGCATTTGTGCTGGGTAAGGGAAGACCGATGCTGCCAACGCGCCGTTCGCCTTTGTAGGGATTAACATGCGTCAAGGGAGAGGCTTCCGTGAGGGCATAGGCCTCTATCAAGTGTCCGCGTGTCAGCTTCTCAAACGCTTCTTGCACCTCAACAGACAATGGTGCTGAGCTGCTGATACAGTTGCGAATAGCCGAAACGTCGTAGCTGCGCACGTTGGGATAATTGGCCATCTCAAGCAAAAGACCCGGATAGCCGATGAGCATACCTGGCTGATAACGCTTTATCGCTTCGAGAACCACATCCGTATGCATGGTCGGTACCAGGAGCAGTGAGCCGGCCAGAGCAATCGCCGCGTTCATGCCGGTAGTCAGGCCATAGATATGTGAGAGCGGGAACATCGAGAGAATGACCTCGTGTCCCCGTGTGGCATCGGTCATCACATGGCAGAGCTGAACCGCATTGACCACGAGATTGCCGTGTGAGAGCATGACGCCTTTGGGAAGACCAGTCGTGCCCGCCGTGAATTGGATCAGTGCAAGTTCATTTGACGTTGTTCCACTCTCGATGGGGGTCAGCGGCTGGCGGCGTAACATATCCCGAAACGTGGAGACACGGAATGATGGTCGCTTGGAAGAAGGGGGAGAGCTTTCTATGGTTTTCTCTTCTCTCGCCAATAAAGGGCTCTGTAGTGCTTCAGCCAGGGGATTCTCTTTGATGAGGCGTAGCAGCGCATCACGCTGGCGTGAGGGGAGGTATTCGCGGACAGTGGTAAAAATCACCTGCGTAATGTTTGTATCGGCACACACGCGCCCAGCTACCTCGCGCAAGGACTCCAGTGTGAGCAAGACGCGTGCGCCGGTATTGCGAAGCTGGCGATGAAGCTCCGGTTCTTGCAGTAGAGGATCGCCCAAAACAATGACCGCTCCAGCTTTGAGGGCTCCATAAAAGGCAATCACACACTGCGGTATATTGGGCAGGACAATGGCAACACGGTCCCCTGGCTTGATGCCCAGACCGCGCAGGGCATGAGCAAAGTGTGTACTCATGCGATCAAGCTCACGGTAGCGGATCTGTTGGTCAAAGAAGTAGATGGCGGGACGCTGCGGAAATGCAGCGGCACTGGTGCTGAGCATCTCATGGAGGAGTTGTTTCGGCGGTGGAATCTGGGCTGGTGTAGCGCTATCATAATGGTTGAGCCATGGCATTTCGCTGTGCTGCGCAGCAAACGAAGTCTTGCGCGCTGTACGTTGGAAGATGCCGGGCCGTTTCTCCACGTCACTTTTGCCCGACTTTGTATCCAGTTGTTGTTTCTCAAAAAAGCGCGTGATGGCTCGATTGACCGCATCGGGCCGTTCGAGTTGCACGAGATGGGCTGAGACCGGAATATCGATCAGTTGTGCGCCCGGATTACAGCGCAGTACATCTTCATACTGCTTGCGGCGGAAGACCCGGTCGCGGTATCCTAGCACGACGAGTGTGGGAACGGAGAACGGTTGCATGTGCCAGCTAGCCATGATATCCTCACTGATCCCTTTGAGTGTCCGCTGTGGCGCAAAGAGCGCAATGCCCATCTTTTTGGCCGCGAAGCTAAATAGCGGATCGGGAATGTGCAACAATCTCCCCAGCAGTGGGATCATGGTGAAATACGTAGACACACCGATGAGGACCAGACTACGTACCTTTACAGGGTGACGCACAACGTATTCTGTGGCAATGGCCCCGCCAAAAGAGTGTGCGATGAGATTGACAGGCTCCTGGACTTGCAAGCTCTCCAAGACCAACTCCAGATCATTGACAAAGCTATCTATCGTATACGGAATGCCGACAGGGTCCTCGCTTAAGCCATGACCGCGCAGATTGGGGGCGATGAGACGCATACTCTGCCCAAAGAAGCGCAACTGGTAAAGCCATTGCGAAACATTGCCGCCAAAGCCATGCACGAAAACGAGTGTCTGTGTGGCTCCCTCGGGTTGGATGTCGATCACACTGATGCGACGGAGATTCTGGGTACCGCGTCTAGCAGGCACATAGATGGTGCGGCGGTAGAGTTCGATATCGAGTGCCATAAGGTACCTCCAATGGGGAAATGTACCCGTTATTTTAATGCTGCTACTCGCGATAGTCAAGCCAACTGAGAGAAGGACTGTCATTCTTCGCTGCGCTCAGAATGACAGTCCTTCTCTCCAAATGTCTGGCTGAGTAGCAGTTAGGGAGATATTACCATGTCCCGAGGGGAAATAGCTATACGAGCATTTTCCATGCGATAGACTCGACAATAGCATGAATTGCGGTGTGGAATGATGAAAGATTCTCAAAAAGGTTACATAATTACATCCAAATATAGTAAGTAGGCGTATTTCTTTGTGTAGGGGAAGTAACAAGCTGCACAACATCACCAACATCGACTCTTATAGATAAAACTATACTTCTTAAGGATATCCTGTCATACGGAGAGACGGACATCCGGTTGAGCTTCTCTTATCTTGAAAAGATTAGATGTTGATGAGGCACTGAAGCAGTGTATCAGTGAATCTAGCAGCAAGCTCTTTCCATAACAATAAAACCGTAAGCTCACAGATGAGCAGAAAGAAGAAAAGCATGTCGGAACAGTCTAAATTATCCGGACTATTGCAGGGAATCTCGTCACGCAGAGCATTTCTAGGTCGCACTCTGGCGAGTGCAGCCGTCGTCGTTCCAGCCAGTGTGCTGGTATCTCAGACGGCCAGTGCCGCGTCAGCCATGAACTTAAGTGCTTCACAGGCATTCCATGAGATCAGGAGTGACGAGGACGCACACGTTTCCTATCTGAAGCAGGCCCTCGGGAGCGCTGCGCGCCCTAAGCCCAGCTTTAAGGGACTGGCGCAATCCAACGTTACCTCCTTTGTTAAACTGTCCCAGGTCTTCGAGAACGTGGGCGTGGGAGCCTACCTCCTGGCAGCACCGGCCATCAGCAGCAAAGGCATTCTGGCCGCAGCAGGGTCGATCCTCACCATCGAGGCGCGACACGCAGGCTACCTGGATTCGTTAATCGGTGTGCCGCTGAGCCCCAATGGCGCCTTCGACAAGCCAATTCCACAAGCACAGATTGTCAAGGATGTGATGCCATTCATCGCAAGTCTGAACGGTGGCTCTGATCCTTCCAAGCCGTTGGATGACGATGTCGATATTCTGAATTTTGCCTTGTTACTGGAATACCTCGAGGCCACGTACTACGATATTAACGTGCCCAAGTTCTACTAATCGGGATGAGCTAATGTAAGCACTGGGCTTACAAGACGCATTAGCAAAGCGGCGGGGGGGGCCGGTTTTTTGGGGGCCCCCCCGAGGGTTTTGGGTTTT
>JBBQXY010000099.1:0-21272 GCA_038209195.1 Ktedonobacterales bacterium
CGAAAAAAAGGTATCAGGTTCTCGGACGGAAACACACCGATGATGCTGGAAAGCGCAGTGCGATGAAAGTCGCATGCTGCGTTTGGAGGGGGGCATTCGGAACAGGGCAGCAATGTACCTCGCTGGGTGCCTACCCTACAGAGTACCTGATGGAGCTGGTCAACCTGGAAGCTCACCGACAACTCAGACAGCAGGCATCCTAAGCCTATGGCCAGGAAATCATATCTTGCTTTGGCTTTGACCGCCTCATTTCGCTGATCCACCCCGATAACATAGCCTCGCGCCGCGTAGCCGAGAAGAATGGCATGACACTCACAAAGTTGAACCAGCATCGTGAGAAGACGAGGTGTCTTTACGCTCTTGAGCGCAATAGGTACGAAAACTCGCGTGGTATAATGACGCTGTAAACCCCAAACTAGCTTAAATTCTTTCAAAGGAGAAATGCTTATGCATAGTATAGATGAGACTCGTGTTGAGCGTGACTCGATGGGCGAGATGAACGTACCGGTTGACGCCTACTATGGTGCCAGCACGCAACGGGCAGTGCTCAATTTCCCTATCAGCGACCTGCGTTTCCCACGTGCATTTATTCGCGCCTTGGGCCAGATCAAGCAGGCCGCTGCCCAGGTAAATGAAGCCCTGGAGACAGTTGACCCCCAAATTGCCGAGGCCATTGTTCGTGCCTGCCAGGAAGTGATTGACGGCAAACTGGATCGCCACTTCGTACTCGATATTTTTCAGACGGGCTCCGGCACCTCGACCAATATGAATGCTAACGAGGTCATCGCCAACCGCGCCAGCGAACTGCTCGGCGGCTCACGCGGCTCGCGTAAAGTTCATCCCAACGACCATGTGAACTTTGGACAATCCTCCAACGATGTCATTCCGACGGCAATGCACCTTTCGGCCCTCGTCAGCATCGAACATGAGCTGATCCCAGCACTGCAACAATTGTGGCAAGCCTTGCTGCAAAAGTCCGACGAGTTCATGCCAGTGGTGAAAACTGGTCGTACCCATTTGCAGGATGCCACTCCCATTCGCTTGGGGCAGGAGTTCCTGGGCTACGCGGGCCAGATCGAACGTGGTATTGCTCGCATGCGTCACGCACAGAGCGAACTGGCAGAGGTAGCACTGGGGGGGACCGCCGTTGGAACGGGCGTCAACACGCACCCGGAATTTCCCGCCCGTGTCTGCCAGCGTCTCTCGGAGTTGAACGGTATAACCGTGCAGGAGACGAACAACCACTTCCAGGCGCAGAGTACGCTGGACAATATCGTCGAAACTAGCGGCTCGCTCAATACACTGGCGGTCAGCCTGATGAAAATTGCCAACGACATACGCTGGCTCGGCTCTGGCCCACGCGCAGGTATCGGTGAAATCGAACTGCCCACCGTGCAGCCCGGTAGCTCCATCATGCCTGGTAAGGTCAATCCCGTCATCGCCGAATCGGTCTGTATGGCCTGTGCGCAAGTGATGGGCAACCATACCACTATCACTGTCGCCGGTCAATCTGGCAACTTCGAGATCAATGTTATGATGCCGGTTACCGCCTACAATCTGCTGCAATCCATCAGTTTGTTGGCTGCCGTGACGCGCAACTTTAGCGAACAGTGTATTCAGGGATTACAAGCCACCAGCAAAGGGCCAGAAATGGTGGAGCGTGGCCTGGCTATCTGTACCGCGTTGGCACCCATCATCGGCTACGATGCCGCCGCCGACATTTCCAAGACAGCCTTTAAAACAGGCAAGACCGTGCGTGAGGTAGCTCGTGAAAAAACCTCTCTGACAGAGGAAGAGCTTGAGCGCATCCTTGACCCTGCCAGCATGACCAAACCTGGCTTAGAGGGTGGCCCGGCAGGAGGCTAAATAGTTTTTGCCAGAGGGAACAAAAAACCAGGGCAGTCGCCCTGGCTTTTTGTTCCCTCTGGCAAAAAATAGCACTATGCTGGCGTTACCACCGCTCCATAGCCATCCCACCATTGCATAAATTGATCGTGCGTTACTGCACGGTGATTCCACGAGGAAGTGTCAGCCAGGAAGACATACGTGCTATCGCCACCGATAACGTCCAGGATATGGCCCCCGGCATATTTATAGGGCGGAAAATCGACAATCACCGGCTTTCCCGCGTTGGCGGTGCTGATAAGCTGATCGAGCGTCCAAGAAGTGCTCGCACTTGTCTTAAAGCCAAATTTTGCCGCCGTTTGTTGAATGCCTGAAGGATCTAGTAACCCAAGATCGGGCGTAATTGCGCCAATCTGCGCCTCAACTTTCAAAACGTCCGTGATGCGTAAATGCCGCCCGTAGGCATTAAAAACCTCGGTTATGGCTGCCGTCGAGCAAGCAGAATAGGCCCAAGTATTGAATTCGCTGGACGAAGCATATTGTGCTGGATCAAGCTGTGAAATGCGTTGTAGTTGTTGCGAAGCATTTCCCACCATTGTGAAATGGGCATCGGTTTGAATATCCGTGGCGGCCTGGGAGTTGCTAAAGAAGCTGAAACCATTGCTTAACTCTTGCAAAGTGCCAGCAGCCAGCCCTTGCTGCACGAAGAGTGCGAGCAATAGCATCAACAAAAATAGCAGCGAGACGATGGTATTCTTGCGCTTGTACCAGGCAGGTGGTGGATCGAATGTTTGCTGATGGCCCGGTTTTGCGGTCGTGACCAATATGCCATCCTGTACATAAAGCTGCACTAAAAGGGGCTGGTTTTGGGGTTTGGATGCGGATAGCGAGATCGGCATCTTCATATCTTTGTTATCCTCGCTAGCACAAAGTGCTTCAACATATTTCTATGTGCTAGTATAACGCAGTGCAAAGCGAATGGAGGAGTTTTGCCAAATTATTACCAGAAGGTACTAGCGGATGCATCACATCCAGATGCGCCACTTGTCGGGCGAATCGACGCCAGAATCGCTGGATAAAGCCGCATCGTTGGGCCAGAGCGTCGCACCTGGTTCCAGTGCTTTATAGGCGACGGCAATGGCGCCTGCCCATGTCTCATCGGCGGTGAGCGCATCCATTTCCTCTTTGGCGAAGAAATGCGCATCGTCAATCTCGTCAAGATTGGGTTTCAGGTCACTAATGGGGGAGAGCAGCTTGCCCAGGAACATAAAAAAGTAGTTATGCTCACCACTATCCATGACCCAGAGGCGAATCCCCAGCAGGCCAACAATCTCTACGCGTAGATTAGTCTCCTCGAAGGTTTCACGGGCTGCCGCCATATCCGGCAGCTCACCCACGTTGACACGCCCCGCTGGTAGCAGATAGCGACCTTTGGTGACACCATAAATATTGCGCACCAGCAATACCTTACGCTCGTGAATAACAACAGCCCCCGCGCCGATACTGATGGCTCGTTTAGGCCGTGCCTGTTCGCTCGCTCCCTGTGACATACTCCCTGCTCCTGCTCTAAGTAAAAACACTTGAGATAAATAACTCTCACAGTATACAGCAGAAAAAGGAAGGCAGTAGTATCGCCCTTCACACTCAAGAGGGCTTGAGTGTGAAGGGCGATACAGTTGTAAGTGGTTAACGGCTAAACACAGTGGTAGCGAACGGCGTCTTCGTAACTGTACAATTTGGGTGCTGTTGCAACAGTAACATTCTCGATGATGATCGCGCCCGTCCCACCGTACAGTTCCCCCAGGGATGGTGCAAGACTACTCTCTAAAACTACCTCGGTACTTTCCATATCATCGGGGAGCACCTCTGTGAATTGTACTGGGTGCCGGAAAGTGATCTGAATAGTGGTTTCTTGATACATCATGTTTTGCGTTCCTTTCGATAAGTAGGATATGAATCTTTCATTGGAGAAATTATGTCTTGAAACAGATTCTTACGGAAGGACAAACACCTATCACTTAGCTATCACTTTGCACTCAAATAGGGGGCATATCTGTTCATTGCTCGTTTTTTTGGAAAAGAACTACCAATTTTGTCGGAAATAGCAGGCTTTTTGGCTATTCAAAAAGCCCTTCCCTGTGCGATGATATATGATGATACATTATGAAACAGAAGAGCTCCAAGATACTTCATGCCCTTCCTCGCAGTCGAAGGCGGCCTGACAAATGCAGGAGGTATACACGATGAATGAAGCCAGGCAACAAAATATGGTGCAAGCACCAGCAAAGAACCGCTTAAGAAGAGAACGTGAACTGCGCGGTTGGTCTAGGGGTTACGTAGCCGAGCAAATCGGCAGCGATGCCCAGGCAATGGGCCGATGGGAGCGCAGCAAAACCTCACCCAGCCCGTACTATCGCCAGAGATTGTGCGAGCTCTTTCATCTAAATGCCGATGCATTGGGCCTCCTGAAAGAAGATGTGAAAGAAGCTCCTGAAGATGAAACTGCTGACCAGGAGACACCTGTCTTAGCAGTCAATCAAGAGGTCATTCAGGAGAAGCGACCGCTAGTTTCCATGCCGCTAGAACGGCCCCTGGAACGGCCCTGGCCTCTTGCTCCCGTAACACCGTCTCCTTCCGCACAGTTGGTAAGTTCCCGCGGGATAATGGGCATCATTACGTTTAGCGTGGTCATAGCCATGCTCTGTGCCTTCATTTTATTGCAATTTGCCTTCAAAGCTCCACCTTCGTTCTCGCTCTCTCCTAACGTATCCGCTAATCCTACTACTGTACTTGTAAAACCAGGCGGCCTCTGGGTCTATCCAGCAAACGGACAGATCGTGCATGGCGTTCTTTACTTTGCCGCTAAAGCCTACCCTACTCATCCGGGTGACCCACCGATCAACCGTGTCAACTTCACCATTGGTTGGAAGGGCGGTGGTTGGCGTGTTGGTTGTACCGCCTATCCGCCAGTTATTCAAAATCTCTTTACCTGTCCAGTTATTATGGCTCAGTTGAATGTACCAGTGGGGAAAATTCAGGTCAGCTTTGATGTTTACGATCAGATGGGCAATACTGATTTTGCCCCCAACGGCGTACATGCTGTGCTGTATGCGCCTTAATGGACATATAATAATTGTGTAATACCATAATTTGGAGAGAATGATGCGCGATCAAACGTACCCGCGAACTTCCCAGAAAGTGTATGCACAAAGCATGGATGATAGCGAAGTTGAAATAGTCTCCCTCGACCAAGCGGAGATATCCGCTTCATCCCCGCGTTCGCTCTGGTTACATCATGCACGAATGCCCCGTCGCCAACGCACGATCACCTTGCGCGTGGCGGTGATACTCGGTTTCCTGCTGTTGATTGTGCTTGCGCTGCCAAATGGTGTGACGAGTGTGAGCAGTACTGCGGCGGGTGTCATACAAAATGTGTTCATTCATCCCACCACAGCGCTCGTTTCCGGCAAGAGTAGCTTGCCAATTGATGGTGGTTACTATGTGGATGTGAGCGTGCCATGGACACAAGTTTATATAGATGGCATACTGGTGCATCTTCCAACATTGAACGAGGACGTTCCCCTGACACTGGCCTATGGACACCACCGCATCACCTGGCATGCTACACCCTTTTTGGCACAATTCTGTATGCTCTCCAGGCCGCAGTTCTCTGGCGATACCTGCGCCATTGCCCCGGACACACTTCAGCAGCAGGAAACGTCAGCGCAAATTCTATTGCTGCGTAATGGACTGACAACGCTGCCGCCCCAACAACAAACGGCTCTGCTGCAGGCAACACAAACCGCTTTCGCCAACATTCAGGATAACCAGCTCGTACAACCGGGGGAGATCTACCGCAGTAGCAGCGGCTATAGCATGGCAACACAGCCCTTATATGCCTCGCTGCATTTCACTTTTAATCTCCATGCCAGTGGATACAGCTTGTATGAAGTTGCTGGACAACAATGCCATCAGCTTTGTATCGTACCCTGGCACTATTTGCCGCCCCAATTCGCCGCGCCAGTTGTTGACAAGTCTTGGGTGGCCTTAAGCTATGTCTCCTTCTACTGGGATTATGCGACTGCTCACGGATATGACGTGGCGCGTGTTCAGTCTGCCATGTCAGGTGCGGGAGGAATGTCTGCCTATCCAGTCCTATTACGCGTCCTGTGGACTGGCACATCGTGGCAGGTTACGCCCCTGATTGGCGCGAATCAGGCCCCACCACTGGTGATTAGTACTCTCGTGCCTCATCATCCGCCAACCTTTGCCGAAAAAATTCGCCTTTTTGATAATCCTGCCTGTGTAGCCGCCCGCTTTCTCTACTCGACCGTGGGCTCCAGCTATGCCAATGTTCGTTTTATCTCCGGGCCACATCCAGCGCTAGGTTGCCTGGTGGTCGTCAATAGTAACGCCGACCAAACCGTCTCCACTGCCTATTATTTTGAGCACCTGGGCGTCTTCCTCGCTGCGAACGACACTGCCCACGCCTCTCAACCGCATCTACCCCTCGCCGATGCCTACGAGCGCACCCTGGTTGCACAACTGGCAGCTCTCTTTTAGCTTTCTTTTTAAGATCAGCAAAACCGAGTTCCACACTGCGGAAAACTCTTGCATGTCATCCATACTTTGATTATAATCAAAACGTGCATGTTGAAAAATTAGAAGGTATTGCAATCATGTGGCAACGGTTCCAGGGGAAACAGACTAGCATCTATACACCAGCGGTTCTCATGTTAATTTCCATTGTAGGAATTTCCTTTTTAGGACTGGGACTGGTCATGCCCTTAAGAGCATTGTATGGACGAGAAATAGGGGCGTCTAGCACAGAAATTGGCTTGATGACCGCCTCTTTCCTGCTGGCTGGCTTTCTTGCTTCGCCAGGCATTGGCTGGTTGGCTGACCGTTTTGGCTATAAAAATGTACTCTGGCTGGGTTTATTGCTTCATGCGCTACTCATGCTGGCCTATATTCCTGTGCAAGACCCTCTTGTTTTGATTGGGTTACGCGCACTGGAAGGGATCGCCTCAGTCAGTGTTTTACCGACGACACGCGCCCTGATGAACACCATTGCGCCAAAAAATCGGCAAGGCGAAGCCTTGGGCCTCGTGAGCGCAGCACAGACGGTGGGCATTCTGATTGGCCCGGCTGTTGGAGCAGTGCTAGCGAGCCAGACCGGTTATATCCTCTCCTTCGTCATTGCCAGCATCCCCCTGGCCATTGCAGCCCTAGTGACATTGATCTTTCTGCCACGAGAGGAGAAACTAGAGCAATCCACAACCAAAGAGAAGGGCTTTTTTGCGCGCGCGCTGTTTACTCGCCCACTACTGTTAGCGTACATCTTGCAAGTTGTTTTGATGCTGACAAACGGGGTCGTGATGGCAATCTGGAGCCTGTATATGCTGGATCGCGGCGCTTCCTTGCCGATTCTTGGGCTCTCCTTTACAACCTTCGCGCTACCTATCATCTTCCTGGCACCATTAGGTGGGCGTTTGTCGGATCGTTATGGCAGGTATTGGCCTTTCCTAGTCGGTTTAATACTGACGGGACTGACTTTTTGCCTTTATAGTACACCTGTCAATGCCTTGGCAATTGTCTGTATCTCAGCTTTTGAAGGTGCCGTGACGTCGATTGCCCGTAGCGCACTGGATGGCCTCTTCGCGGATGTGATGCCACAAAAGATGAAGGGCAAAGCCCAGGCCAATTATAGCGCGGCTGGACTGATTGGCAACCTGGTTGGGGCGACGGTTGCCGGCTTACTCTATGCGTATGGCACTGGTTTGCCGTTTCTGGTAGAGGGTGTCGTTTGTCTCGTGGCATGTGCCATGTTGCTCCTGCCAGTTTTTGCGCGTGAATTTCATGCCGCACGTCCTCCAGATGCCGAGAGAATCATCACGACACAATTAATTGCCCCAGAAGAGGAGGCCCTTCTCAAACTATGAAAAACAACACAGACGAATCACCTGCTATGAGCGAAGTTGACATAAGTAAAGTTGGCGCATTGTTGGCTGACTCTGCGTGCGCTGCTATGCTCCTGGCCTTACGTGGCGATAAAGTTTTTCCTGCCGGTGTACTGGCGCAATGTGCGGGTATCACGGCCTCGACAGCGAGTATTCACTTGACCCGGCTCACGGACGCTGGCTGGATCACCGTTGAGCAGTGTGGGCGACATCGCTATTACCGCCTCGCCTCGGCACAGGTGGCGACACTGTTAGAACAGGCCAATATCGTGGCTGCACTCCACGTTGCCTCACATGTACTAACAGAGCGAGAGCGGCACCAGCAACCGCAGTACCATGAACTATGCCTGGCGCGAACCTGTTATGATCATCTCGCTGGTGAACTGGGAGTAGCTTTGACAGACGCTCTTGTACGGAATGGTGTAGTAGAACTTGCGGATAAAGATTACACGTTGACAGAGCATGGTGAGGCTTTGCTGATAGAACGGGGTGTTGATGTGGCGATGGCACAAAGGCAAAGACGTACCTTTGCTCGTCGTTGCCTCGACTGGACGGAACGCCGCGACCACCTCGGCGGTGCGCTCGGCGCCACTATCTGCCGCACATGGCTAGCAAATGGCTGGGTGCAACACCACGAACAAGGGCGCGCCCTGGTCATAACCCAGCCTGGTATGGCACGGTTGAAGGAGTGGGGCGTTGCCTTGCCGCTTTTGGCAAGAGCGTTCTAAGTCAGGTGTGTAGGGACTGGCCCTCTCATTCACATCCCCACGTCCCTCTGTCCCTACATACTTCAGACGCCGTTTCATCCTTATGTAAGATGTTGGGCACACGGCCCCCATCGACCACGGCCCAGCCTCTGTCCCTACGCACTCCGCAACGCTCTTGCAAAAAATGAACCTCACCTCATCAAACTCCGCCTCCACAGCCCCTACCTCACGGCGTGAGCCGTGTGAGGTCGCGTGGGAAGGTTGTTGCTAGCCGGACGTTGGGTACGCCTGTGAGCTGCATCAACAACCTTTCCAGTCCGATGGCGAAACCACCGTGCGGGGGCATACCATAGCGAAAGGCTTCCAGGTACGCTTCAAATGGCTCGATGGGCAGATTGGCGCGTTCCAAGGCCGCGAGGTAGTCACTGTAGAGGTGCAGGCGTTGTCCACCCGTCACCAGTTCGGTGCCACGGAAGAGCAGGTCAAACGAGTTCGAGTACGCTGGATGGGCCGGGTCAGGGTGGGTATAGAATGGACGTTTGCGCATCGGGTAGCCCGTGACGAATAGGAAATCGCTCCCGAACTCTTGTTTTGCCCACTCGCCCAGCCAACGCTCGTCCTGCGGCGAGAGGTCTGGCTCTCCGCGTACATCCACCCCGTGTTGCCGATAGATCAACTCCTGCGCCTCTGGGAAGAAGATGTGCGGAATCTGCTCTGGCACGCTCGGCATCTGCACCGCGAGTAGCTCTAGTTCAGCATGGTACTGCTCATTGAAGGTGGTCAGGATGCCAGCAATGACATCGCGTAACACAGCCATAACGGTGAAGTGGTTCTCAATAAAACCAAACTCGGCATCCAGGCTGACATATTCGTTTATGTGTCGCGTCGTGTCGTGCGGCTCGGCTCGGAAGACCGGCCCTACCTCAAAGACACGCTCGAAGACACCGACCATGTTTTGTTTATAAAATTGTGGACTCTGGGCCACGAAGGCTGGGCGTCCAAAGTAGTCTAGCTTGAAGACGTTTGCACCGCTTTCCGTGGCTGCCGCCACAATCTTGGGCGTCTGTATCTCGGTAAAGTCGCGCGCAGTCAGCACGCTACGAAAGCCCGCCATGGCCCCTGCTGCCAGACGGAGGATGGCCCGTCGCGCCAGGTGGCGGTTTGTCACAACCGCGTGGTCGAGCAGCGTCCCTATGTTGGCTGAGATTTTGCGCTTGTTCAGCGAGATAGGAGGCACCTCGCTGATCGGCACGATCACCTCTATCTGCAAGTGGTGTAGCTCAATGCCGCCGGGAGCCTGTGGTTCACTAACGACGGTGCCCTCGATGGTGATAATGCTTTCAACGCCAAGGCTGCCATTCTGTAGTGGTCCCAATTCAGCCTCGGTCTCGGCGACAGCCTGGACGATGCCCCAGCCATCGCGCAGTACCAGAAAGCTGACACCACCCAGGCGGCGCAGCGAGTGTAGCCAACCGCTCACGCGCACACGCTCTCCAATATGGGCGCCAACGGCAACTGTCTGTATTCGTTCCATAAAAAAGGTTCCTTTCCCAAAACAAAAAGCCCTCGTCCTCTCAATTGGAGGACGAGGGCTGCATGCTCATTGCTTCTCGTGGTACCACCACCATTTGCCCTATCGTATCTTTATAGGGCCTTCGTCGGTTCGTTCTTACCACTGGTGGCAGAAGTAAACCGTTGCACGATAACGGGTGCGTACCGAAACCAGCTAGTAGAGCCCCGCTAAGGGGTGGTTCACTGGTTGGCTCAAGGGTGTCATTGACGGGCTCGGCGGCAACACTTGCAGCAGGTGTGTCGCTCTCTATACGCCGGATGATCGTTCAATATGTCCCTATCATTGCCTGTGTATCTTCGTTCTGCTCTGACTATAGCATTGTGGTCCTGGCAAGTCAAGTGTTTTTTTACGGTGCTTTCCAGACTTGCACGGTGTCATCGGAGGAACCAGAGGCAATAAAGTTGCCACTGGGCGACCACGCCACGGTGCGTAGCTCATTTGAATGTCCAGCGTAAACTAAAAGCTGCATACCTGTCATTGCGTTCACCACCTGCACGGTGTTGTCAATGCTGGCAGTGGCGAGAAGACTGCCATCCGGCGACCATGCCAATGCATAGATGTTTTCCGTGTGACCGTTTAATGTCAGCATGCTGCCGATGGAGGGATTCCAAACGCGTACCGAACCATCGAGATAGCCAAGGGCAACACGCTGGCTATCGGGTGCCCATGCCAGCGCGAAGACAGCGTTATAATTGCTTACCTGAGAACTATAAACCACATTGCCATTGTATGCATTCCAGATAGTGATAGGATCAGCCATACTTGAAGTCACAATATATTTATTGTCAGGCGACCAAGCCAGCGCGTCAATTTTTCCCGCAAACCCGTGATAGGTTAAGAGCGTATCTCCTGTCCGTGCATCAAACACTTTAACGACACTGCTGCCCATAGCGGCGGCGATCCGGGAGCCATCGGGTGACCACACGAGGGTATAGGTTCCTGGATCACCACCGCCGGAAAAAGCCTGTAATGCCCCAATGTGCTGGCTATCGGCGACCGCCGCGAATTGGTAGGTCAGATCGATGCGACCAGTATCTGGATCCCAAACCTCGATAGTGCCATCAACACTACCGGAGGCGACGAGTTGTCCATTGGGCGACCACACAACGGTATCGACTTGTGCTGTGTGACCTCGGAAGATGTATGGATTGTTGCCTGTCAACGCGTCCCAGACTTGGACGGTCTTGTCATTGCTAGCAGAGGCAATACGCGTACTATCGGGCGACCACGCGACGGCATTGACGGTATCATGATGGTTTTGATAGGTAAAGGCTGACTGCTGCAATAATGGTATCTTCATGGGCATGGTTGTGGCTTTTATGGGCATTGCTTGTGAGGTTCCAGAAGAACTGTGTACAAAAAATGCCCCGAATACAACACCTGCTGCCGCGATCAAGAAGACGACGATACCGATACTACCTCTGATCCACACAGGGTGGTGGTTTTTTCGTGGCTTATAACTGGTGACTTTCTCCCATTGTGAGGGTATTTCACTTTCTTGATAGCCATAGTACACATATTCCTCTTGTTGTTCAGACATGCTTTGCCGCTGGCCCTGGAATTGGCTTTGCTGGCTCTGTTTTTGAGGTTCTTGCATAGTATCTCCTACAGTAGTGCCGTTATTACTCTGTTTTACATGCTTGTTTTTAGTAGAAAGCTTGTTTTGCGCGGATGGAACAATCGGTGCGGTAGTTGCTACTACTGGTGGTGTTTGCAACTCGTGCAATACACCTTGGCGTGACCAGCGCGTGGCTAACTGGGCAGCTTCGCGCACGGCACTATCCTGATCGTGCAATACCTCATTGAATACGTCGGCAGGGAGCGGCTGGCGTAATTTACCCAGGGCCAGGACGGCGGTTTCACGCACATGCCAATCGGGATCGTGCAAGGCAACGCTAAGCTGCTCGCTGGATACGCGCTCTTCCAGTGTTGCCAGGGCGTGGATGGCACTGGCTCGCACGGAGCTATCTTCATCGTGTAGCGCGGCTAGCAGATGCTCTATGGGCACTTGCTGGCCTGATTTGATGAGTATGCCCAGTGTGCGCACCGCCGCCACGCGCACTTGCCAGTCACTGCTGTGTAGGTCTGCCAGCGTGTCCTCTACTGTGCCTGTGTCTGCCAGTTGTCCATGGTTTAATCCCAGGCGGCTCAAGACAGCAGGAAGCAGGGTTGCTGGAGCACGAGTGTTCCCTTGGACGCTGAAATGCTGGTCAGCATTAGTCGGTCTATGCTGTTGGTCGTTGTAGTGCTCCATGGTGTGTACCTTACCTGCTTTTCTGTGTTGCCAATGTTTTACGCAATTGCTTTGTGCCACGATGCACATGAGATTTTACTGTGCCCAGTGGAAGGTTCAGCAGTTCCGCTATCTCCCGGTAACTCAGCTCTTCAAAATAATAGAGGCTGATGGCTGCACGATACTGTTCTGGCAAAATATGGACCAGAGCCTCAAGTTCACGTAAACTCTCGCGGTCTTCCAACGCAATAGCGGGTTGCTCGCGCCAATCGTCCTCGATGTCGAGGACACTGCTCTCTTCCGAAACATCCAACGGGACGAATTGCAGTTTGTCGCTGCGCCGCCGCATGTAAAAAACATGCAGCGTAATTTTGTATAGCCAGGGTTGCAGTTTCATGAACCGGACTCGCTCTGGTGGATAATCCCCCAGCGCATAATACGCACGGATGAAGGCCTCCTGAACAATATCCTCCGCGTCCTGTGAGCTACCGGAATGGCGCAAGGCAAAGCTATAGAGCCGATGCTGGTAGGTCAGCACCAGTTGTTGGAAGTAACGATCCAGATTCGCCGCCAGTTGCATTGACAACTGTCCATCGCTCTCAGACATTTCTTCTCTTCCGCGCTTATGCTCTCTTCAGAAGTTCTTCTATACAGTAGAATGCAAAAAAAGCCGTAGAGGTTGCAGTTTTCTCATCCAAGAACTGCATTGTTCAGCAAAGAAAAACTTGTTAGTTAGGTCAGGCCCACTCGCAACTTCCTAGTGCTTTGACACTCTTCATTTGTCAGGCCGCCTTCGGCGGGGAATACTAGGGCGCAGCCCTAGAACCCAGTCAAGGGGCGGCCGCCCCTTGCATCCCCGCTGGACAAATGAACTGTGTCGGAGAACTGGATATAATACAATGTCAATAAAGTAAGAACCGTTCGTTCGTTAGAACGAGCCTGGTTGTAACCAGAGAGAGTGTATCATGAGCAAATTTACCCCAGAAGAAATAACGTACCTCCAGAGCCAGCGCCTCGGCAGATTGGCGACCGTTAGCGAGAAGGGTGAACCCCATGTCGTGCCAGTGAGCTTTCGCTATAATCCTGAGCACGAGAGCATCGATATTGGTGGGCATAACATTGTACCGACCAAGAAGTATCGCGACGCCGTACGCTATGGGCGTGTGGCCTTTGTTGTAGATGATGTTTTGCCACCCTGGAAACCGCGTATGATTGAAATACGTGGGACGGTAGAGGGACTAGCGGAAGGTGGGAAAGAGATCGTCGAGGCCTTCTCACCGGAGATTTTGCGTATTACCCCTACGCGCATCATTTCCTTTGGCTTGAATAGCGACATTGTTCAGCCGGGCCAGGGAAGAGTAGATTATTCTAGTCGAAAGGTTGAGTAAAACAAGGCCTCAACTTGTTGCATTTCTACTCATCACTAAAAATTCGTGCGCTCCGTGGATGTTATGTTGTGTATAGACGCGCACACGTTGGAAGCCCGCCTTCTCATAGACGCGAATGGCGCGTTGGTTGAAGGTCATGACATAGAGATTAAAGGCGCGGGGCGCGAATTGTTGGCGTGCTTCGTCCAGCCCAGCCTGGACGAAAGCCACGCCGAGCCCTTTCCCCGTAAAATTGGGACGCATGCCCAGGCCGATGGTTATGGTGCCGTCATCGGTATAGATGCTGGGTTGCTCGCTGGAGAACGGTTGCGCCGAAGTGCCATAGCTAAAGAAGCCGACGAGTTCTCCGTGCTCATCTCGAACCGCGTAGTGGGGACTGCGCATATCAAGCATCTCAACAATAACGTTTGCTTTATCGGCTTCGTTAAGAATGCTATAGATAGCATACGGTTCTTCGTATTGCCAGGAGCAGATAGCCTCTGCATCTGCCTTATTCATCGGCGTAAAGCTATAAGGCATGCTTGTCTCTACCCTCTACTCGTTATAGCACACATCTTCCCTTTTTTAGAGACGGTGCAATACACTTTTTGCGAATGCTCGTAGCCCGTCAATGTCATCTAAATCGAGCCATTGCAGCATCAGTTCCTCGACGCCTGCTGCCGCGTAGGTTTGGATTTGCTCTACAATCATATCGGGTGTACCCACGATTTCGTGTTGCTGGACAAGGGCATCAATGGCTGCATCCAGGGACAGCATTGCCAGTTGCGGATCGTTGGCTCGCCAGCTCAGTTTCTTGTCAAGCTCCGCTTTATCGCGCCCAAAGTTGATACCGCGCATCATGGTGCGTTTGACTGCGGTGGGTTGTCTGCCAGTATCTACCAGCAGTTTATCCAGTTGGGCTGAGCGTTCGCGGAATTCGGCAGGCGAGATCATAATGGAGTTCCAAATATCAGCATAGCGTGCCGTCAGAGGTAAGGTGCGTTTGGGGCCATTGCCACCTATGAGGATACTCGGTCCACCGGGCCGCTGTGGGCGCGGTAGCAGTGTGGCCTCGCGCAATTGGTAGAAGCGGCCTTCGTAACTAACTGGCTCAGCACTTTTCAGTAGGCGTGTCGTCACCTCGAGACCTTCTTCAAAGCGGCTCATGCGCGTAGGGATATCACCTAGCTCGAAGCCAAAGAGCGTGTGTTCGCGCTCTTGCCAGCCTGCCCCCAGTCCCAGGATCATTCTACCATTGCTGAGGTCATCCAAGGCTGCCGCTTGCCGCACAAGTTGCATGGGATTGCGCGTTGAGAATGGAGCGACCAGGGGGCCGAAGTGAATGCGCTGTGTATGGTCTGCCAAATAGGTCAGGGAGACAATCATCTCCAACGAGTCTTTATCGGGCGGTCTGCCATTGGTAAAATGGTCGGAGCGAAATAGTCCGGCAAACCCCAGGTTCTCGACTTCGCTGACCAATTGTTGCCACAGAGGCCAGTTGAGGCCGTTTTGTCCCTCGATCATTATTGATACTGCAACCATAGTTCGTTTGGCTCCTTCTTTACTAGGGCTATATCCGCCTTGCCGTTTCCTACGAGAAGCGGCTCGCAGAGCCGCATCTTGTATAGTAGGGGCGACCCTTGCGGTCGCCCTGGCTATTCTAGCTATTTGAAATCTTCTTATTGTAATCCTTCCAACGTGTTCAGTAAGGTATCAATCTCCGCGTGCGTCGCATAAAAATGTGGCGAGATGCGCACGATATTGTTGCGAGCAGCAGTATATATATTGCGCGCTGCGAGTTCGTCAACGATGTGCTGTACGGTTAGATGAGTGCGGTCAGGATGAGGAGAGAAGCAGACAATGCCAGAACGCTCACCACTTCCCTGTGGCGAAATAACGGGATATCCCAGGCGTTCCAGACCAGCAATGGCATAGGTCGTCAAGCCCAGAATGCGTTCTTCGATGGCTTGCATCCCCCCCTCGATACTCTCAAATACCCCCAGGGCGGCATCCAGACCAACGATAGCGGTCCGGTTGGAAGAACTATACTCAAAGCGAGACGCACCCATCTTCAAGGGCTGGCCCAGGTTAAAGAACTCGAAAGGTGTCTCTACGCTGAACCAGCCGCGCCGCGTTGTGCGCAACTGCGGTAAAAGTCTGTCTGACAGGTACAATATGCCCACGGTGTGCGGTGCCAGCAACCATTTATGCGAGCCAGAGGCCAGGAAATCTACGCCTAGAGCCTCTACATCGATATCTATAGCTCCCAGTGCTTGCATAGCATCAACGCCACACAGGATGTCGCGCTCGTGGCAATACTGGGCAATAGTGGCGATATCGTTGCGATAGCCGGTGGAGAACTCGACAAGCCCCAGACTTACCAGACGCGTATGCTCGGTGATATGCTCAAGAATATCCGTGGTGACGACGCGGTGGTCGCGCAACGGCACCTGTTGAAGCTGTACACCCTGCTCTTGCAGGTTCAGCCAGGGGTAGATATTGCTGGGAAATTCACCCTCGGCACTGAGAATGGTATCGCCCTCGCGCCAGGATAACCCCTGCGCCACCATCATCAGCCCATCACCCGTATTGGCAGTCAAAGCAATCTGGTCGGGACGAGCATTGAGCAGTCGCGCCAGACGACGATGGCTGCCGCGTTCGTACTCTATCCAACGCGGCTCGTGCGAGCCACCAAACGCGCTCACATCGTCCAGGTATTCACGAACCGTCTGCACTACCGGACGTGGCAACGGCCCATTAGCGGCGTGGTTGAGATAAATAGTGCCGCGTGTCACCGGGAAAAAATACTGCCGTACATCCTCCACCCCTTCTTCCTCACTATGAAATTCGTGTTCTCCCTCTTCCGCCAGCAGAAGCGAAGCCAGCATATCGTCCAGAGACGGGATTTTGTAGTCGGTGTTAGTCATGCCTCTTCCTCACTTTTTACCCTTTGCCCTATCAATTTGGAACTGAAACCAGTTAAGTAGCTTATCCCAGTCATTTTCGCGAATCTCCTGATATCGTGGTGCATCGAACGCTGTTTTTAGGTCATCATAAATAGTACCATATGGTTTGCCGGTCGCATCGTGCAAGCGTTTCACAAGGCTCTGCACGGAACGTTGGTGCTCGATAGTCAGTGTCTCCGGCCCCAGCCGCTCCAAGATTTCAGGAATGAGGCTGGTGATCGCCTCGAGTCCCTCTAATCGCGTTTCGACACTCCCGCGCCAGTGCTCAACATCCCGTCGCCACTCTAACAAAGCAGCCATGCGCTGATGATAATAAATCCACTCTTCCAAGGGCGCATCCATAGCAGGTCGTGTCGGTTGCGTAACTGGCTCAGCCGGAACCAGCTCGGCAGGTGCTGCTATCGGCTTGGGAGTCGATGCCCATGCATAGAGTACGTCAACAACTTCACGTTGGTAGGCCAAAATATCAGCCCTTCGGGGATCGTCTTTGTCCATGCGTCGCGTGTCGATGGTAGCAAGCCAGTAAGGAACTGAGTTAAGTATCAGCGTTGGCATTTTCTGAAATCCGCCCTCCGTTTGGACCTGGACATAAACTAGGCCGTCAGCGATAACTTCTGTTCGTTTGATACGATCTACTTGCGCTTGTGGGCCCAAATGGAGGTTTTCACAAATCCAACGGAGGACGACACCTGATCTGCCATCAGGTAAACGCACAACAACAAGGGATTTGTCGTTGAAGGTGATGGTTTCTTGTAGAGTCGGAATCAATTCTTGAGATTCCTGTTCTTCTTCATTGTTCAAAATACACCTCTCACAAAGGGGTAAGCACTGTGCTTACCCCTTTTCACATAGTCATTTAGTCATTGTTTATGAGCCTGAGTAAGAAAGGGCGTGGGTGATAACCTCGTGAACACGTTCTCCTTTCTGTTCTTTGGATAGATGTCCTTGTCGGTGGGGTACCTCAATGGATAGCACTTTAAAGACTGCTATCATATAAATTGGGAGTGGGTACAGGAAGTCCTGCGGCTTCCAGTTCGTCAACGTGCTGTCTGATAGCCGTTTTTGCGTGTTGAACGGCTTCCATGCGTGTCTTGCCACCTGCGACACAGCCCGGCAATTCATGGACGAAAACAATATAGACTTCATCATCAACGTGCCAAAGGATATCCATGGAATAGCAATCATACTTCTGATTCAAGCAGCACCCCTTACTTGCTCAATAGCACTGGACGTCAGAACATGGGGAGGCGGTACAGGCCGTTGCCATTCTTTGTATGCTTCAATCAAGAGTTCAAGCACTTCTTCCGCCTGTTGCATAGCCTCTTCATAGCTGCTGCCATGGGTGCGACTTATGGGAAATTCTGGCAGAGAAGCGATGTACAGCTTGTCTTCCTCACTCCACTGGATAATTATAGAATATTCCTTATACCTACTGTCCACGTTGTGTCTCCTTTAGCTTTTTGAGAATATTGCTCACATCTTTTTCCTGATAAGGTTTGGCATCGTTACCATCTTTCCCTGAAAGAGTGAGGTCTTCTTTTAAACTAGGATGTTCCCATACCGTGTGGCTTCCTTTGCCGGACCGCATAACGAAGCCTGCTTTCCGCAACATTGCCTTGAGTTCGCGTATCTTTTTAGGCATGTTTCATGAGGGACAAGCAGCCCTTCCGGCTTGATGTATAGCATTAGTATACCCAATCGCTATAGGCGTTTCAATTGTAGCCGAAAAGGACATGTGTCCTGACCTCCTCGCAATTAGCAGTGGCGATGAACCACTTACTTATTGCTATACGGCAAGCGAGAGAAAAAGCGGAAAAATCGTTGAGATTTTGGAAAAACTGCTACAATACATATTGGTGTGGTCCCCTCCATCGATATTTGAGCAGAGAGATTCTTCGCTCGACGCTCAGAATGACAAGCTCGACGCTCAGAATGACAAGCCTACTTCTTGTCAAGCCGCTATCCCTACACAACCGCTACAACCGAAACCATCTGTTCTAATCTATTAGCTCCAAATACTTGCAGTTGTGACCTTGGGCTGGTACAATCGATGGCAACGAACAGGCAATTTGTGTCAAGGGATAGAGGGTGATTTATGATTATTGGGAAGATTGTGAAGTCGGATTCGCATATTACCTATGTGTGCCAGATCTTTGGGCCGCATGAGATGGAGGTGCAACCCACGCCTGCCGATTATGCGTTTGGTCGTTTTGTGCGCATTGCCGTACGTTCTGGGCAAAACGATGATCCTGAAATGATTCGTGCGCTGGCACAGGGCAAGAACTACGAGCCTACCTCCTATGCGGTGGGCGTCATTTATGATACGATTTTACAGAACCCAGCCTTTGGTACGATGGGACCGCGCCTCTCCAATGAGACGCAAGTTGAGCTTTTTTCGCCCGACTATATCGCTGAAAAAGCTATATTGGTCTATGTGATGGTGCTGGGCATGATCGAGCAGCGTAGCAATCCACTGGGGGAGGCTGAATTGCTTTCGACTATGCACGGCGTGCCGTTGCTCTCGCTCGAATTAGAGAGCGAGATTGAGATCATGACCGATGAGGAGGTGCGGGCCTTCCACTACTTTAGCGATGTAGAGCGAGCGGATGTGGATGGTCGCACACCATACCTGCACATGGGCTATCTGCCACACATTATTTCGCAGCGCAACAGCCTGCTCCCGATGGTCACGTTGCGCATCATTGACCAGTTGGAACGGCTCTTCCCACAGAATGTCTCGTTACTATCCATTGTCAAGCGCAACTTTGCCTGGCGTTTGAAGGTGGAGACGACAGGCTAAATAGGCTAGACAGGTTAGCGGAGGTTTTTTTTATGTTTGATCCGATCAGCGAGGTGCATACTGTGCGACCAGCCCGTAAACCTGTTGGCATTGCCAAGGGGCCAGGCGAGACAACGCACGAATATACGTTTGTTTCGCGTGACGATGAACAAGAACTCAAAAACGGAGAATACGTCTACTACGAACTGTCCCCTGCTAATGTGGCTGGCTTAAACGGTTCGTCGCCATTGACGCGCCGCGTATTGGGGCGCATCCTCAAGCGAGTGCCGCTGCAATTGTACCCCGACACATTCCTGGCGGAGCCAGAGATTGCGCCCTCGCAAGTGGCGGCGATGGTCGGCTATGACTCCCTCACCAACGAACTCTTTGAGTTGCATGTCGCCATTATGGGCTACTACGAACAGTCCACTGGCTCCTTCATCAACCCCTGGATTCCTCCCCAATCGGGCAAACAAATTTTCCTTGCCGATGACGAGATGCTCTCCACCATCCTCAGTCGTAAGCGCACAGCACAGTCGGGTTCCGCCACCATCGGCTCATTGTTGACGCGTGAGCCAGATGCCGTACCGATTGTGCTCTCGGTGAAAGACCTGGTAAGTACCCACCTCGCCATTATCGCCAGTACTGGCGCGGGCAAGAGTTACCTCGCCAGCGTGGTTATCGAGGAACTCATGCAGCCATATAATAAGGCCTGCGTTCTCATTCTCGATCCACACGGTGAATATAGCACGTTGGATGAGATTGCCAATGCGCCGCGCTTTAGCGAAGATGGCGATGGGCGCGGCGGTGGCTACCGGGCGCAGGTGAAAGTGTATAAACCAGAACAGGTGAAGGTGCGCATCTCCTCGCTGAAAATGGGCGATATGCGCCACCTCTTGCCAGAGATGACGGAGAAGCAGCAGTACCTGTTGAACCGCGCCCTGCGCAAAGTAGAAGAGACCAAGAAAGGCACTCCCTGGGGGGCGGCGGATTTGAAAGCAGCCATCAAGGCGGTCTCGAAGCAGAAAGGCGACGAGGATAGCGATGGAGCCGACGACTCCAGCACTGTCCACGCGCTGACATGGCGTATTGATGATCGCTTCGTGAATAGCTTCACCTTTGATGATACGCAGCACCTGGATTTGCCAGAGATCTTTAAGCCGGGCCAGTGTACCGTGCTCCAACTCAACGACATTGATGAGCGCGATCAGCAGGTAGTCGTTGCTACCCTGCTACGTCGCCTCTATAAAGCACGCATGGACACCGAACGCGGCAAAGTGCATGCGGGGGAGTTTTACCTGCCCTATCCCGTCTTCGTCCTATTGGAAGAGGCACACCACTTTGCCCCTGGTGGCACCGACGTCGTTTCCACCGGCATCCTCAAACAAGTGCTGGCGGAGGGGCGTAAATTTGGTATTGGCGTCGGTTTAATTAGTCAGCGTCCCGGCAAGCTCAATTCCGACGTATTGAGCCAGTGCCAGACGCAGTGTATCATGCGTATCGTCAATGAAATCGATCAGAAGAGCGTTGCTTCCGCCATCGAAGGCGTTGGGCGCGACCTCTTAAACAATTTGCCTGCCCTCTCAAAAGGTCAGGTAATTGTGGCCGGTGCCGCCGTCAATACTCCGGTGATCTGCCGTGTGCGCCAGCGTTTCACCCGCCACGGTGGCGAAAGCAAAGATGCACCAGACATGTGGCAGAACTATTTCAGCCCTGAAAAGCAAGAGAGCCGCCAACGCAACGAAGCCCCCCTAAACAACAACAATAAAGGCTTTAATTTATTGCGATAATTTTATTGTGTGAGTTTGCGGACAGGACAGCCGCAGGCTGTCCTGTCCGCAA
>JBBQXY010000100.1:0-21182 GCA_038209195.1 Ktedonobacterales bacterium
TATCCTGCTACTGGGACGGGCCGATAAATCGGCAGTGGCGGCGATAAATCGCGCCCTACGGATGACCAGTTTATTTCGTTAATGTGCATAATCGCGCCCTACGCTATGTGGAATGCGTGGGTTTGGGCATGTTCCACAGTATTTTCTGTGCTGTGGGGACGCATGATCAGAAGTGGTAGTTGAGTGCCGTGTAGGGTGCGCTCGGTGGTGCTACCAGCCATCCAGTGTTCCATGCTGCCACGGCCATGGGTAGACATGGCGATGAATGCATAGGCATTTGTTTCGCCCACGGCTGTATGCTCAACGTGTTGCGCCTCTTTGACGATGGCTCCCACGACATCGGAATCGCTTGTAACGGAGGAGGTAAACTCGAGTTGTTTACTCGTGCCAAGAATGGTATGCAAAATGCTGATGACGGAGGTGAGGTATGAAGCCGCCTCTGTCTTGGCTTGCTCGATGGCATTCACCGCGATATTGGCCTGGCTTTTCCCTTTAGCTTCAAGCATGGGTACATCTACGACGCGTAGCAAATGCACTACTCCTACGCCGTGCGCGGGTGCCGATAGTGCGGTAAGCAAATCGATGGTGGGCTGAAGCACGGTCTCTGCGAGGGACGACCCATCTAGCGCGACTAAGGCACGCGTGGGCTGGTGATCTGCTACACCGATCAATGCTGGACCGTTCTCACGGAGCAGTAGTATCGGAGCGGTAGTGTGCCGTGCGACCTTTTCCGCTACACTGCCCAACATCCAACGTTTGAGACCAGTATAGCCATGACTACACATGATTATCAAGTCTATCTTTTCTGACTCGGTATACGAAAGGAGTGTTTGGGCAACCGCCCCGGTGATCGCTTCTATATTTGTGCTAATGCCAGCCAACGCTGCTGAGCCAGCTATACCTGCAAGGTATGCGGTGGCGGCATCGACGGCGGCATCAATTTCTTTATCGACAAGTGTTTCCGACTGGGTCAGATAGACCCCATAATCAACAGGTGGATAGACCACCCGTAGTAAATCTACTGTTCCACCGGAAGCGCGAGCAATGCGTGCTGCAACGGGAATAGCATGCTCTGCACGTGCAGAGCCATCCAACGGTACCAAAATGTGTTTATACATAGTAGTTTCTCCTTACTTCTTGATCGTAGTATAGTCGTCTGAACTCACAGAGCAATCACGAGTAAGAGAGTTGGTCTCACGAGGCAATCACAGAGTTGTTTTGTTTCTCCTCATTTGATGGGCCGCCTTCGGCGGCAGGGGAGTGGGAAAACTAGGGCGCAGCCCAAGAACCCAGTCAAGGGGCTGCCGCCCCTTGCATCCCTGCTCGATATGAGTAAGACAGAACAGCAGCAGAGCCACATCGTTTGATGTGGCTCTGCTGCTGTTCTGGTGGCTGTGAACGTTTATGAAAGGGCTTAGTTGTGCTCGTCATCTTCTGTCACGGTGTAGGGCGGGACTTCGATGGGGACACGATAGCCGGGGGTGTGCTGGCTGGGAGCGGTGGGCTCCTGCTGAGCAGGTGTCATCAGGTCGTTGGTGATGGCTTTTACCAGGCGTTCGATGCGATCCCAGCGGGCGGGATAGCGGTCGGCATGGAATTTCTCCTGACCATCGCTATCGTAGGCATAGAACGTGTAGTCCTGTTCTCCGAGGCGATAGTTAACCTGCGTGTATGGGATACGGACCAGTTCCAGTACCTGCAAGGTTGGACGTGTGCTGCTGGTGGGCGAATCCGCGCCAGTAGAGGCTGGGGCTGTGCTTTCAGCCTGAGCCAAGGCAACGGTGGCACGCCAGACATCCAGGGGCACGTTTTCGGGGGCTGCTTCAGGGTGCAACGTTTCGTTGACCTCTGTATTGTAGACAATCTCACCGCCCGCGCTGGTCAGTTTGCGTTCGGGAATGGGACTCTCGCCGACGATTTTGGTTTGGGTGCGCAGTTCGAAGCGGCGCGAGATTTCGCGATGGCGCATGACTTTGCCGGTGCCGCCACAATTGGCGCAGAAGGTGGATTTTGCCCCCTGGCAGGTTTCGCAGACGCGCTTGCCATTGCCACAGGTACAATCAACTTCACCGTTCACACAATCGGGGCACGGGACGGTTTTGCCTTTGTTGGCGGGATCGGTATCGACCGGATTGGGGATGGGCACGCCCTGCTGGCGAATGCCATCAAAGACGTCGGCAACGCGCTCGTTGACGGAGGTAGCGAAGTTTTCGGCCTGTTTCTTGAGAAATGGCTTCTTCTCGGTCTGTACCCAGTCGGCGATATAGCCACGTCCGCGGCAGGTGGAGCAGCGTTTCTTGGTGCGCCCACGACAGTCGGGGCAGACGTACCAACCGCGACCAGCGCAGGTAGCACAGAGGGCGCGACCAGTGCCATTACAATTTGTGCAGGCGACTACTTCGTCGACGCCTTCCAGGCGCGTGTGGCTGGGAGGAGCCTTTAGACCTGTCACCTCTGGCAATTCATAGTCCCAGACGGGGAGCAGAGGCTGCGGCTTGCCCATAGCGCGACCGGTGTATGGTTCTGTCACCATGTCCATGCTGCGCGTTTCCCAGCGTGTTTGGAGTGTGACTTCCCAGACTTCATCATTGCTCCACGAAACCAGGTCCATATAGGTTCCTAGCTCGCGAGCGATACGCCAATTCTCCATACTCCAGGTGTTAGCAAGCTGGCGGAGACGTTGCTCTTCGTCGTTCGTTGCCTGACGTGGGGTAGGCACAATGGTGCTTTGGGCCTGTTGCCAGTAGCCACCGGCTTTATCTATGACACGCTTGAGGCGTAGTTGTGCTTCGCTTGCACCCTGCACGACGGTGCGCTTGATGTCTTCCAAGCGTTTGTCCATATCATCTGGACCTGGTTGCCCCGCGCCCGGCTGTTGTGGCTGAGGCTCCTGTGACCATTCATCGCCCATGAATTATTATTCCTCCAATAGAGGACGCCGATGCTTGTTATGGCATTGCGTGAACGCTGGCGTCCTGATTATATGTGTGGTGTAGGGACGCCCTTTGTAGTTGTGGGGGCGTCCTGGCTCGTTAACTCGTTATTGTATATACGCTTGATCCATAACTGGGTTGTAGGGGCCGAGTGAATACAAGAGTTGGGAAGTCGGCGTAGGGACAAGGGGCGGATGTGGCGGTCGATGGGGGGCCTTGTGCTTGTCCTCGTCCTGGGGGAAGTCTCGAATCCCCACCAGGACAGGCACAAGGCCCCCACGTCCACCTCAACCCAACCCCCTGTCCCTACACACGCTCCGCACACCGTTCCGTTTCGTTGGAATGGATTGCCCCGGGTGTCAATCCATTACAGCAGTGGGACGATTTCTTGCTGGGCGGGAAGGCCTGTCACCTCTGCGCCGTGTTGGGAAATGAGCAGGTTCACTTCGCTGCGGATGCCGAATTCGGGCAGGTAGATGCCGGGTTCAATCGAGCAACAGGTGTTGGGGAGGAGTACGCGCTGATCGTGGGTTTCAAAGTTGTCGATGTTCGCCCCGTTGCCGTGGGTGGAGGTGGTGATACTGTGTCCGGTGCGATGGACAAAGTAATCGGCGTAGCCCGCGCTGGCGATGACTGTGCGCACGGCGTCATCGACCTGACCGCCCTCAACCTGCTCGCCCGCCGCCAGTTTCTGCTGCACAAAGGCGATACCGGCGTCGCGCGCATTGCGCACGATGGTAAAGACTTCTGTTTGGCGATCGGGTATTTCGGCACGCGTTCCAGCAAAGGCTACCCAGGTATAGTCGGCAACAACTGAGCCTGGTGCGGGCAGGTGTCCCCAGAAGTCGAAGAGGATAAGATCGCCGCGATGAATGGGGCTGTACTTTTCGGCGGTCGGCTCGTAGTGGGGATTGCCGCTATTGGCGTTCGCCGCCACAATCGGTGGCTCCGCAAGCTCTACCCCTGCTCCTAGCATGAGGGCGACAAAGTTTTGCTGCACCTGATATTCGTCTAACGATATTCCGGCGCGCAGGTCATCACCCAGTTCCTTGAAAAGACGGTCTTTGGCGGCGATGATGCGCCGACCCGCTTCGCGTTGTGATTCCACTTGGGCATCGGTCAACTGCGAGACGAAGCGTTGGGCCATATTAGCGGAAGTGACTACCTCCGCGCCAAATGAGCGCACAAGCTCTATGGTGCCAGCATCCACGCGCGACATGTAGGGGATAGCGTTCAGCGGCGAATATTCCATGGCGACCCGCATGCCTGGTCGTACCAGCGTCTGTAGGAATTCGTGCATCTCTTGCCAGGTACGATAGACACTGCGCACACCGGGGAGCGAACGCAATACATGCGACTCTACAGCACTGATCAAGGCAGTTGGGGTGCCCTCTTTAGGCACAAAGTAGAGCCAGCGGCGTGTATACATATCGTTTTCAGGCAACGCCAAAACCTGGTATGCCACTGGATTCGATTTACGAAAGTCATAAAAGAGCCAACCGTCAATGTTTTCAGCCGCTAAAGCTTGCTGAATTCGTGCGATATCCATAAAAAATCCTCCCGGAAAATGACAGTATTTGCTGGTATTGTATCATGTGATTTTCTGTTATACTTAGCTTGTAGGAACGGTCAAATATTCTTTTTATGATTATTGATGAGTTATGATAGTGTCTATTACCTTTTATTGCGACAGGAACATGTATGGACGATGATAAATTTTTGCCGCGCCCTGACTACTATGATGCATTTGCCGCGCACAATTATCAGCAAGAGGTACCGAGGAATAGCGCGGATGAACAAACTGTAGAATTACCGCGCATGGCTCAAAATGGTCCGCCAGTTGGCTCAAATTATCAGCAAAGCCCTTATCAGGCGCAACATGGAGTAGCGAATATGCCGACAGGGCCACAGCCTCCCACCATGCCTCCTCCTGTGCCACCGAGACCGCCCGGAAAGACGCGAAAACGTTTGCCGCTGAAGGTGCGCATCTCCCTCACGATCTTAGTCGTACTTTTGCTGGTAAGTGGGGGCGCATTTGCCGTTGGCTATTACTTTTACTATACGAATGTACAAGCACCATTGGGAAAATTTATTCGCCCGGTTAGCCGGGGTGCTGACGAGCCAAATAACAACACAATTCCTTCCGATAGCAATGTGGCGGGCAAGGTGTGGAATATTCTCTTACTCGGCAGCGATAACGATGCGAAGTATAGTTTTCCCGCGCTTTTGACGCAGGTGATGATGGTGGTGCATGTTGATACGATCAACAATACTGTGTCCATGCTCTCTATTCCGCGTGACTCGTGGGTCAGCGTGCCGGAGGCGGGGGGTATGCATAAGATCGACCAGGCTTTTTTCCTGGGCGTCACACAGCACAATAGTTTTGATGATGGTGTGCGGCTGGCGCGGCTGACGGTGGAAAAAGATTATGGCATTACGATTGATCGCTATGCCTGGGTAGGCTTAGACGGTTTCGCAAAGGTGATTGACACGCTGGGTGGGCTGGATATTGATGTGACGCATCCGGTGGTTGACGACCTCTATCCCGATGATACGGGCAAAAATGCCAACAATCCTAACTCGTACACCCGTCTGTATATCGCGCCGGGGCCACAGCACATGGATGGGCAAGAGGCTCTGGCCTATGTGCGCACACGCCACGCTGATCTGGTTGGCGATATCGGGCGCACACAGCGACAACAGCAGGTGCTGGCGGCCCTGAAGCAGAAGCTGAACCTGTCGAGCGTGTTGAATAACCTGCAACAGCTCTTTACCGATATGAACGGCAGTATCTATACTGACTTGAGCGAGCAGGAGATGTTTGGCTTTGCGGTCTTTGGACGTGGCATAAATAGCAATAGTATTCAGCATATTACGCTGGGGCCTGGCAGTGGTACGCAGGATTATGGGAGCTACGCGTCGATCTATGATCCATCCGTGGGGTCCAATCAGGATGTGGTGATTCCAAACTGCCAGAATATTCAGCCAGTGATTAACAAGGTTTTTGGTCTGGGGGATGTCCAGAGCTGCAATGTTACTGGTGGGTAAATTTTATGTGACTTCTCGCCGCCTTCGGCGGCTCGCTGATTCATGTATGAGTGATTGTGGGCAGTGCAGCCTGCGGCTGCACTGCCCACAATCACTCATGATAAGGGATAAGGAGACACTTTGATCGAACAGCAAGGAGAGAATGCTTGCTTTCTGCAATTCAGCCATTATCTCCAATTTCCAGAAATAACTCATGGCGTATTTACTCGTTATGGGGGGTATAGTACTACCCCTTACACGGGCCTCAATGCTTCGTTGAGCACTGGTGATAGTTTTGAACATGTTTTGCGCAATCGCTTCCTCGTGCTGGAGTCGCTGGGTATCGAGGCGTACCCGTGCGCTACGCTATGGCAAGTTCATGGAGCAGAGATTGCAGTACTCGATACAGAGGCGGAGGTGTGGGATGATTGGCGCACCGATTGGCCACACCGCTCGTATACAGTGAATGGACAGGAAATGCTGTGGACGCTGAAGCCACGCCGTAAAGCTGATGCTGTGATTACCAAACAGAGGGGGGTCACGCTGGCGCTCGCTTTTGCCGATTGTACGCCGATCTTGCTTTATGATCCGGTGCAGCATGTGATTGGGATGGCACATGGTGGCTGGCGTGGCACGGCGCGCGGCATTGCGCTGGCGACTATAGCGGCGATGAACGAGCAGTTTGGTTGTCAGCCGGGGGATATCTTTGCTGGGGTCGCGCCCGCGATTGGTTCGTGCTGCTACGAAGTTTCCGAGCAAATGCAACGACTTTACATGGGTGGAGAGCAGTTTGACGAGATGCCTACCGCTGAGCAGTATCGCTCTCTGGTGCGCGAATCCGCGGTGTTCTCCAGCAAACAATTGCCCGACCGCGTCAGTCTGCGCCTGGATATTCGCGAGACTAACCGCAATCAGTTGCTGATGGCTGGTCTCTTGCCAGAACATATCGAGATGCCCGGCATTTGTACCGGTTGCCGCACCGATCTCTTTTACTCGCACCGCATGGAGCACGGTAAGACGGGACGCTTTCCTGTTGTGTTGGCGATGCACGAGTAAATTGGTGGGGGAAAATGCACTCTCAGGTGTATGTATTTTTAGGCGAACGAGCGTAGTGGCGGGACGGCGTGTGTAGGGACAAGGAGCGGACGCGGCGGTCGATAAGGGGCCTTGTGCTTGTCCGCGTCCTGTGGGAAGTCTCGAACCCCCACCAGGACAGGCACAAGGCCCCCTCATCCCCACCGCATCCACCCCCTGTCCCTACGCCATGACGCCACCCTCTCACCCTCGATGCAAAAATGAACCGTACCCACACCAAGTGAGCTTGTATAATGAACATGTGCTATACTAGCAACCACAGAAGGCAATTGGATAACAGAGAGTGGGAGATAGACATGATCCCTCCACGAGCAGTCATTTTTGATCTCGGTGGCACTTTGATTGATTGGCCGGACTGGGCTGAGGATGTAGGCCGCCGTTGGAGTATGGCTTACGACTATGTGGTAGAGCAGCTACCGGACCACGGTTGGCCAGAACGGGCGATCTATGTAGAGGCGATGTTAGCGGCAGAGCAAGCTCATTGGGAGCGCGTGGTGAAAGAACATTGGAGTGGCCCACCTTCTGGTGTCATTCGCGAGGGCATGCGCCGACTGGGACGTCATCCCGATGAGGACGAACTGTTGGTGGCTCTTGATGGCTACGCTCACGCGGTAGATGGATGGGCCATAGTATTCCCCGATGCGCGGGAGACGCTACAGCTTTTACGTGCGCGAGGTTATCCCATTGGTTTACTTTCCAATACCTGGTGGGCGGCTGATTGGCATAATGCTGACCTCGCCACGCATGGACTCAATGGATTGTTGGACGAAATTGCCTATACCTCCGACTTGCCCCATTCCAAACCGCATCCGTCCGTTTTTCAGGAAGTGGCAGCACGCCTGGGGGTGCCGGTGAAGGCGTGTGTGATGGTGGGAGATCGCATGGCCGATGACATTGCCGGCGCGCTAGGGGTAGGAATGCGGGCCGTCTGGAAGAAAAACGATAGACCATGGCCCAAACCAGAACATGTCATTCCAACACGGACTATCACGAACCTCGCCGAGCTACCTGCGTTACTGCGGGAATGGGGTGGGGCGTAAGGAAACAGGGGCGATACTATGCTAGATATTACACACGATAGATTAGCCACCAATATAGCACAGGTACGGGCGAGTATCGCGGCAGCGGCGGAGCGCAGTGGTCGCGCTGCCGAGGATATTACGTTGGTCGCGGTCTCGAAAACTGTGGCTGTCGAAATGGTGAAAATAGCGTATAATCTAGGGGTGACTCATTTTGGAGAGAATCGTGTGCAGGATGCCTTGCCAAAAATCGCGGAATTTCGTCCGCAGGGAGTATATTGGCACATGATTGGGCATGTACAGAGCAATAAGGCAAGCAAGGTGGTTGCCGCGTTTGACGCTGTACAGAGTGTGGATAGTCTGCACCTGGCGCAGATGTTGCAGCGATACGCCGAGGAAGAGGGCAAACGCCTGCCGGTGTTGCTACAGGTTAATGTGTCGGGTGAAGCTAGCAAGGAAGGCATGACAGTAGCGGAGACAGTGGGGTTGGCGCGTCAAATCGCCGTGTTACGCGCTCTTGAGGTGCAGGGGCTGATGACGATTGCGCCACTGGTGGAGAAACCGGAGGAGGTACGTCCGGTGTTTCGTACACTACGCGAGTTGCGCGACCGCCTTCAGAACGAGGTGCCGGACTGCTCGTGGCAACATCTTTCCATGGGTATGACCGATGATTATCGTATAGCAATTGAAGAAGGTGCTACCATCGTTCGCATTGGACGGGCGATTTTTGGTGAGCGTGTTAATAAAGGGGTTACATCATGAAACCAGAAGATATCCTGTTTGGGCGCCGTATTCGACAGAATCACGCGCTAGAGCACGCGACTATTACGATCCTGAGCGGCATCGTGCCTGATTTGCGTGTCAGTGCGCGTTCCAATAGCAGTGGCTTTATCATTTTTGGGGATGTAGATTTGGGCAAGCTGCGCCTGGCTCTAGATGAAGCGTTACGACGCTTGCAGGCTGGCGAGGCAGAGCTGGCGATACACCCCAATTGCGGCACGAACCTGGCGGTTGGTGTCTCGCTGGTCACGCTAGGGACGTTGGTCGGCATGGCCTCCAGCCATACACGGACACGCGTGGCTTCGGCGGCGGCATCCTCGATTGCCGGGTTGATGGCGGCGCGTCCGCTGGGCGAGGTTGTGCAAAAATATATCACGACGCTGCCCGACTTGCAAGGTGTGCGTGTGACCGATATTGCGCGCCGCAAGGTCTTTGGCTTCACTATTGTTGAGGTACGGACTGTTCAGGAGTAACGAGCGTTATGTTTGGATTGCCTATTCCCATTGTCAGTTGGGTGGTCTATTATGGTATCGGATTTATCATTCTGGCGATGATTATCCGCGCTTTTGCCTCGTGGTTCCGTTTTGATGAGCGGTACGCCATCATTCGTTTCCTAGCGCGCATTACCGATCCATTTATTGTGCCTGTACGCCGCCTTATCCCACCGGTGGGCATGTTTGATGTCGCCTTTATCATGGCGTTTTTCCTGCTGCGCACTTTGCAAATTCTCCTGTTGCAGGGCATCCCACATGGCTGGTAGGTAAGTAGGGCATGCTCATTGCCGTCAAGGTGATACCGCGCAGTAAAAAAAATAGTATCGAGTGGGTTGAAGAGGGCAGTCTCAAGGTACACCTGACCGCTCCGCCGGTAGACGGCCTCGCCAACGAGGCTCTGGTCGCGCTCCTGGCGGAGCGTCTTGCTGTTTCCAAACGCTCCATCACGATTGTGCGCGGCGCGACCAGTCGGCAAAAAACGGTGGAGATTACAGGGTTGACGGTAGAGGAGGTGGGGAAGCGGTTGTTGACAGAGAGGAAATAAGAAAGACTTGCCCATTGTCTTCTCAAACGAACTTATCGGGGACATAAACGTACATGCTTGAGATGTGCTTAGTACCGTTTAATGTTCTACCGTTTGTTTGAGAAGGATACAAATATATGGCAAAAGCACTTGATGGGTTTGAGCCGTTGAGCGACGCACCTGCTTTGGCCCGTTCACTGAGGGCTGTTGGGATACTGCGCTTGGTTCTGGGCTCTATAATCCTGCTTGGTTCTATCCTCTTTCTCCTCGGCACCAGTTGGGATATTCAATGGCATACATATATAGGGCGTGATCGCACGCTGATCCCTCCGCATATTGTGATGCTCACAGGTGTCGCATTGAGCGGCGTCGCGGCCCTGGTTTCTGTGTGCATCGAGACATTCTGGGCGCGCCGAAATCAGGTTATCGCACAGTACAGCACTAGCTTCGCGGAAATCTTTCGGGGTTCGACTGGGGCGTATATCGCTGGCTTTGGTGCATTGGATGCCGCGATTGCCTTCCCTCTGGACAGCTACTGGCATGCTCTGTATGGCATTGACGTTGCCATCTGGGCACCGTTTCATATTATGTTCGTGGTAGGCATGGCAATTGTCGCCTTGGGAGCGGCCTATATGTTGCAGTCGGTGGCCCATCTCGCGGAAAGTGCTCATGCACGAGGCGTGAGGCGCACAGGGTATGTAGGTGTGTTGCTGGCTTTCGCGACAATGCTAGGGCTGTTGACGCTGCTGCTGTTCGATGCAATGGGTGGTCGTGGCTTCATTGATTTTGGCTTCTTCGGCGTCGATCTTTTCCCACTGCTGGCGGCGTTGCTCTACGCCTGGACATTTTTCGCTGTTGTCTATGCTGTACCTTGGCGTTGGGCGGCACTGGGAACGGCGGCGTTCTACCTCCTCTTCGCGATCATCATCGCGCTCTTTGTTCCACCTGCCACCGATGCGTTGGTGACGGCGGAACATCTCTTCTATCGGGATGGTCATGCTGGTATGGCGGCGGCTGTGGCATTGGAATGGCCGTTGAGCCCGTTCTTCGTGGCCCTTGCCGTTGATCTTGTTACGCGCAAGTTTCGCAAAGTGGGCTGGTCGTGGTCACGCAGACGCATGGTGGGAACGCTGTTGCTGCTCACTGGCATCAGTTTCCTGGCTATACCAGTCTTTCTGCCCATTTTTGGCCTCTACCTGGTCTACTACCTGGGAGCTATTGGGAGTATCGTTACCTTGCTGCTGGGACTGCTCGGTGCATCGATAGGGTTCTGGTTTGGTCGCAATATGGGCGAGTCCTTGCGCTCCCTGGGAAGCGAGGAAGGTGTTTATGCGTAAAGCATTGCAAAGCTTTCTGCTGTTAGTGGGCGTGGTCGCGTTGATTGCTCTGGTGATAGAAATAGGGCTTTCTGTCGGTGCGACGATGCATGGCAATACTCCCGCAAAGGTGGAGCATGTAACAGCAGGGCCGTACCACCTCAACGTTAGCTTGTATAAAGACCCGGCCAATGCTGGCTTCGCGCTTCCCTTTGCCATCGCTCCTGAGCAAGCTACGGAGGGAACGCTCACATACGATGTTACATCGTTGCCCGGTGAAGGTCTGCACGCGACAGCGGTACATGGTAGCGTTAGCCCTGACCCCAACACGCCAAATGGCGTACAGGGTACGGCGGAGATCACGGTGCAAGGGCCATGGGAGCTGGATATTATCGTGAATGGCCCGGCAGGTCAAAAAGAGGTGCTTGTACCTATTGAGGCGACGGCTCCCCCGGCTATTCCAGATTGGTTGGGCTGGCTGATCGGCTTCATACCCTTGTATGGTTTGTTGGTCTTTCTGGTGCTTCTAGGTAGAAGGAAGAACAAAAGGGTAGAGGTGGTGGGGAGAAGAACCAATACGCTTCCAATAAGCTGAAGCAGAATGCGAAAGGGTGGCATTTTAAGCATGTAGAAGATCACTCCAGGCCGAAGTAGGTAAGACTGAAGTGGTCCCCTTTTACTACTCTTGTGTTGGTTCATCGAATAAAGAGGGTTGCGGCTTCTGAACGAGGCGTTCTTGTTCTTTCCCTTCTACTGTTCTAGAGCTGCTAAGCCTCTTGCTTTTTCCTTTGCCTTTTTTCAATTCGAGGTGATTTTCTGAGCTGACGATAGATTGACCAATGTCTTCTTCGATAATACGACGAGCTTTGCCAGCAGTAATTCCAGCATCAGTTGCATCTTTCTTGAGAGCAGGAAAACCTTGACTATCCCGATTACGATGATAGATGGTAGCCGTGGCCTCTCCAAGTGAACAAAGCACGAGTTCGATAGTGGTCATGTGATCGCGTAGATTCTCTTTGGCTGGCAGTAGTTTGTACTGCTTATATGCTTGTATACTGAGATCAAAAGTGCCCTGGTTTATCTCGTTAGTCAGGATCGCATATTCTACGCCCACTTTTGCACCGCGCTCATGCCATTCGTCGGTAAGTTCATTCCGAACCAAGTCGTTTTTAATGCGCTCTTCAATCCAAGTGTTGTCATAGCCTTTTGCTCTATATGTGGCTCGAACACGGTCTAGAGCCGCTTCTGGATTTTCAATCTCCTCAAACCGCTCCTCACCGACCTGAGCCAACCATAGTCGGAAGGGCTCGGCCTTGGGAGATGGGATAGATTGAATGACACGTAGGAGGGTTTGCCGATTTGCCGTGTCTGTGAGGCGAAATCTGCCATCGATCGCTGACTTGAGCTTTAGCTGTTCAATCTGAACGAGGGCCTCATCTAGCCCTTCCAATTTTAGTCTAGCTTTGAGCACACCCCAATAAGCACCTGGCTGTTTTGAGTCTGTAAGAATAGCAATCACGTCGACTATACTATAGTACCATTCTTCTTTATGCCAAACTCTACGAAGTTGCTTCTGTTCAAATAAAGCAAGTTTGATGCTCTTTTCTTCTGACATGAACGTCTCCTATCTCATGATGGATTCATTGACTAACAATTTGTTAATCAATGAATGGCTTCCAGACACGTTGCGCAAGGATAACTGTTAGTCATAGACCTTAGATAGCAAAAGAAAGAAGTTATTCATTTTAAAGTACCAGATTGCCTTGCTATCGCGGATCCAGGCAAGTGTTACCTCATCGATGCCACTTTGCAGAGCCAGTTCTGCTATAGGAATTGGCAGAAATTCAAACACCCCCTATTAGCATTTGCCGACCAGGAAGCAGCCCTGTACGGAGTTCAGGTGGATATGTCCGACGGCATCGACGTAGAGCACAACGATGGCTTTATTGACGGGGTCGCCGCTGGGGGCAAACGAGATTTGCCCACTGACGCCTTGCACGGCATTGGTGCCTTTAATCTGTAGCAAAGCTTTTTGTAGGTCGCTGCCGGTAAAGTTCTGATTTTTTGCCAGGGCGGTGTTACTGGCTGTCAGTATGGTTAACATGGCGTCGTACGAGAGGATCACGTCAGAATCGGCGCGGGTGTAGCCATAGACACCGCCGGGGTGCTGACCGTTCGGGTTATAGGCGGCAGTATAATCGCTGAAAAAGACAGGTTTTTGCGAGGATAGATTCTGTACATCCCACTCGTCTGGGTAGGCAAAGGCGGTGAAGCGTAAATGGCTGAAGCCGGCACGCGCACTGCTGGGATAACCCAACTCATAGAGTGCATCACCGCCCATGATTGGTAAGGTCGCATAAGGTCCAGAGGTGGGCAGGTCGGTGAGCACAATGCTGACATCCGCCGCGTAACCGGAGAAGTAGATCATGTCCGGGTTCTGGCTCTCGGCATCTTGTAGCAACTTGGGCAGAGCAGCGTGTCCGGCAGAGCCAACAGTATAATTTTCCGTCTTGAGCACGGTGTTCCCGTCGGCTCTGAACTGAGCTGAGAAGAAATTCGCCAGGCTCTGACTGTAGGAATCGGCGGGATCGACAAAGATGACAACCTTTTTCGCATTCAATACCTGTTCCGAGTACTTGGCACCGATGATGGCCTGCGTTTTGTTCGGTGGGGCCACACGGAAAAAGTAGTGCGAAATGCCCGTCAGTGAGTCGCTGGAGGCTGTTTGCGAAATCATGGGGATGTGGGCCTGAGTTAACGCGGTAACGGCAGCCTGCGCTCGTGAACTGAAAGGCCAGCCCATCACAGCAATAACGGTGTGGTCGGTCTGAGCAAGTTGCTTGACCTGTTGCGCTACAGTGGTGGTATATGAGGTCTGGTCGCCAGAGTTGGCGATCAATAAGCGTATAAGAGTACCACCGTTCAGCTTGGCTCCATCATTGAACTCTTTCTGCGCGATGTAGGCCCCTTGCAGGTCATCATGCCCAACAGAAGCGTTGTTGCCTGTCATCATCGTGCCGATCACCAAGGTGATATAAGGCGTGTTAGAGGTGGCGTGGGCATTGAGCACACGTTGATCTTCCAGGTAGATGAGCGATTCAGCATCGCCTGAATCGGCAGCGACTGCCGATGCCCAGAGCGATTCAGCACTGATAGCATCACCCGCTTGTAGCTTGGTGGCGGCCTGGAGTTTGTATGTTCCACCGGGGCCATTGACAGAAAAAGCTACAGAGCCATCGCTAATACCGATCATTTCCCCATCGGGTGCTTTGATTGCGCCAATACCATTAGGAATGTTGGTGATGGCGGTGGTACCGGGCGTGGTTCCTGGGGTAGCAGTTGAGCTGCCGTGGTTAGAACGGCTATAGGAATAAGCAAAAAGGCCGCCACCAATCAAGAGCAGGATCAAGAGCAGAAAGATTAAGTTGCGCACAAAATTGTTGTTACGTTTTGGCTGCCGGGGAGGTGAGTAGGCGTTCACAGGCGGAAGCGCACCACCCTGCCGATTGTACGTTGGAGATATTTGCGTGGGTGGCTGATTGATATACACGGGCGGAAGCGGCGTGTTTTTTGATTGCACAGTAGGTGCATTGGCAGCATTGGTAGCATTAATCGCGGTTATGGCTCCGGATGTTCCCAGGGTATACGTACTGGTTGTACCCGAAACGCCAAAACGTTTGAGCAGGATATCGTCAATGTCACGCTTCATAGCGGCTGCGCTCTGATAGCGTTGATTAATGTCATTGGTGACGGCACGAGTGAGCACGCGCTCGATCTCCGGCGAAAGCTGTGGATTCAGTGCGCGCGCTGGCGGGTAGCTGAACGGTGGGTGGTTGCGCGGGTCACGATTGGTCAATAAGTGGTGCAGCGTGGCACCCAGAGCGTACAGATCAGAACGTGGGTCAGCATTCCCCTGGTATTGTTCAGGTGGGGCATAACCGGGTGTGCCAAGGGCCGAGGTCTGTTTCCGTTTTGCGTTGCGTGTTTCATCGGCGCGAGCGATGCCAAAGTCTACCAGGTGAGCACGATGATCTTTCGCACCAATGATGATATTGGCAGGCTTGATATCGCGATGGACAATAGGTGGCGTTTGTTGTGCGAGATAGTCGAGAATGTCCAGAATCTCCGAGGCATAGCCCAAGGCGTCGCGCTCTTTCATCGGTTGATTGACGCGATCCATGCGCTCTTCCAGGTTCTCACCTTCCACGTACTCTTGCACCATGAAGTAACGCGTGCCTTCCTGGAAGTGATCGGTCACATTGGGCACAAGAGGATGGTCGATATGGGCCAGCGTGATGACTTCGCGCTTGAAGTTACGCACATCTTCCTGGAGTTTGGCAGGGTCAGTGTTATCCGAAATCAATTCCTTGATTACTACAGGTTTGCTATCCAGGCGAATGTCGGTCGCTAACAATGCCGCGCCCATGCCGCCCTGCCCAAGCACCTTTTTAATGACATAGCGACCACCCTGCACTTTCGCACCGGGGGTAAGCGAACGAGAGGGGGTAGTGATCACGGTACTATCCATGGCGCCCGAGGTCGTTGATGTGCTGGTTGGATTCAGCGGCCTACCACAACTATTACAAAAACGCACCCCATCGCGATTTTCTGCATTACAATATGGACATTCCATAAAAAAACGGCATGGAGACCCGCCCTGTTTAGTGGGCGGGAGGAAATGCCGCCTCTCCTTTCAGTAGATAGCCATAGCCATCTGCTCGTTGCAGACAGCGGCAATACTTTTTTCCAATATCGGTGATTTTTCCTGCTCTGGTCGCAATCGTGAATGCTCCGTTTGCCCTTGCAGACATTCTGCCCACATGGACGCCGGGGTTTTTGAGGTGAGATGGAACACTGGCCCGGACAATATCGCCCGTACGAAAAGGATGCGTGAATTTCTTCTGTTTCGGCTTCGTTCGTGGAAAGCCATAGGCATCCATCAAACACAATTGCCGAGAGCCATGCCCGTTTGCTTTGATGAACAATGGCACGATCCCCTTCATTTGAAGACGCTCTGGCGTACTCCGACCGACACACGCTGCATCCAGCCAATGTGTCTTCGGTAAGTTTCGCTTGGTGCGGTTGAACTTGGTCACCCCACCTGAGCCACACTCCACCGGCAAGCCTAATGCCACGAGTCGCTCATAGAGCTTGCTGCGGGTGGCATTAACCGCCGTCGCATCTTTGAGTGGAGCTTTCGCCTGTGCCAGTATTCGTGCCAGAAGGTCAGGCTGACCAGCCAGAAAGAGGTGAATGTCCTGCTTTCCCTTCTTGCGGTTACACGGCTCACAAGCCAGCACCAGATTGCCTATCCGGTGATCGACTCGCACCGCACGGGGCACAATGTGGTCAACTTGTAATGGAACCTGTTCCGCGCCACAGTAGGCACATGTGCGCCCCCACTTCTCCAATAAGTACTCACGGACTTCATAGCCGAAAAGGGTTCCCTGCTGATACTCGACGCCTGCAATTGCAGGGTTCTCCATCCGTTGCAGATCAAACGTGACGACCTCTTGACTCATTGCTGAGATGGGGCAGAGTCGCATCAGACGCTTCGCCCAGGTGATGACATTGCTGATTCTACTCTCTAAGGATGGAGGGAGCCAGCCTTTCTTCTTCGTGCGTCGATTCGCATATCGTGGTTTGCGGTATCTGGTTGTGCGGCTTCTTCGGCTCCTGCGGACCGCTCGACGCCCATCCAGTGCTTTTTTGATCTGCTCGCCACGATGGAGCAGTTCCGCCGCGAACACGACCTCCCCTGTGGCATCATTGACCAGCACCAAACCAGTCGTCTTACTCCCAGGGTCTATCTTGAGCCGCAATGGCTCAAGCACTGGATGCTCGACCACCGTTTTTAGGATGATCGTAAATGGGTACTGCTTGAACACGGCTGCTTTGCCAGATGACAGCAGGATACGCGCTCTGCCAGGATGCACCGGGTTTACTGGGTGTTTGTGTGTATCAAGCACACACACTTTGCTCATGCGAGCCTCCTATTGCTAGGGTAATGGTGGCCTTGACAATGTTATGGAGCGGTTTCACGTCCAACACACGGCCTTCACCCGTTACAGCGGTTTAATGCTGGACCGTAGAGGTTGGGGCTGGCCTCGCACCCCAACGTACCTAGATTCGCTCCTAACGGAGCTCGTTGCCGAGCTAAGTCGGGTCAGGTTCAGACTTGCTGATACAAGCCTCTCCCGTTCTACGGGATGGGTTCCTGACAATTTATGCCCGCCTTTTGATTGCTTCAAAAAGATTGAGTTTAGATATACACTCTTTGCTATCTCAGCAAATTATACTTGGTTTCGTTCCAAGAGTCGAGAGCCAGTTTGTAGAAAATGGGTAGGGCGCGATGTATCGCCGCTACCGCCGATATATCGGCGCGAATCCGACGCAGACACGGGCCGATACATCGCAATACCATTCAAATAAGGCTTGGGGATGGAGGGCGTAGGGACAACACCCTGCCTGGGGGGCAGGTAATAAGGACGCGGCGGTCGATGGGGGGCCTTGTGCTTGTCCTCGTCCTGGGGGATGTCCAGAACCCCCAGCAGGACAGGCACAAGGCCCCCGCGTCCGCATCCCCTCGTCCCCCTGTCCCTACACACACGGTGTCGCCGTTCATTCTTATTTGAATGGTATTGCGATACATCGGCTGGTGGCGGCGATACATCGCGCCCTACTAGACTGACACAGTTCATTTGTCTGGCCGCCTTCGGCGGCAGGGGAGGGAGGGAAGACTAGGGCGCAGCCCTAGAACCCAGTCAAGGGGCGGCTGCCCCTTGCATCCCCGCTGGACGGCACCCTACGACTTCTCTACCATTACATACGCAAAAGGCGAGGGAAAGTTCAATGGGGGGACTGACGCTACTCGCAAAAAAAGTGACAACCTGACAGATTGCTTCAGGTTGTCAACGATAGCAATTTTTTGAACGATTTTAACGACACTAACGACTTTAACGACGTAAGAAAGCGAGCATTACAAGTGTTGGCAACGCAATGAAATAATGCCGGGGGCGAAATGATTGGCTTTTGAGAGGTACTCCTGTTCGTTGCCCTCGATCATTAGTTTGTGCATTACGACGACATCACCATCGGGCAGAGGTTCTGCTGGCTGTAGACAGAGTTCCATCACGGCACAGCCACGCTCATAGACTTTCACGAGGCCACCAGAGCCAGGTATGCGATAGATACGGTTATCAAAGGAGGGGCTGATGACTTCGAGGTAGCCAAATTTAATCAATTGCTGATATTGCCCTTCGGATAACATTTCTCGCAGGAGGACTTTAGCACGACTCTCGGCGGAGAGGTGTTCGCTAACCGATTCGCGCAGGTGACGCCCAACGCTCCCATCAGGGGATTGAGACAGGTAATAGATAGCTAACAGTAAAAACAGTAGCCAAATGCCGAGAAAGAGGCTCAAGGTTTGTAACATAACCACGCAAACTCCTTGGTATCACTTCACAAAACACCTACAGAGTTACCAGCAACCAGTACACAGAGATTATACCATATGGGCGGAAGGTAATGCTATGATAACAGGCATGGAAGGATACAGGTAAAGGTGCTGCCTTCAGTGGGTACACTTTCTACGGCGATGCTGCCACCGTGAAGTTCGACGATCATTTTTACAATGGCTAGTCCGAGGCCTTGTCCGCTGATGCGACCACTGGTGTTTTGGGGTGCCTGATAAAAGCGTTCAAAAATGCGTTCTTGATGCTCTAAAGCGATGCCACTGCCAGTATCGATGACCTGTAATTTGAGCAATCTGCGTACATCAGCGTCCAAGGATAAGGCGAAGGTGTTTTCAGCGGTCCGCTCTTCGGCTAGGGCGACGATGGTTACACGCCCACCGGAAGGAGTGAAGCGCAAGGCATTACTGATGAGATTACGCAAGACTTGCTGAATACGGACGGCATCGGCATAAATGGGAGGAAAATCCCGCGCTACATCGACGACAATGCTGATTTCATTGTCAATGGCCATCAGTTCCAGTTCTTCGACTGCGTTAGCGACGATTTCGGGCAAATTGTGAATTTCTCGATGCAGTTGGACTTGACCGGAATCGGCACGCGTTACGAGCAGCAAATCTTCGACGAGGGCATAGAGGTGTTCGCTACTGGCACGCGCACGCTGCACAAATTCGCGTTGCTGCTCATTCAGCTCGCCGGCGATACCTGTCAAGGTTAAATCCAGGTAGCCGTGAATAGCGTTGAGCGGAGAACGCAGTTCGTGTGTAATCATCGAAAGGAAGTTCGCCTTCAAACGGTTGGCATCGCGAATGGCTGTCACATCACGGGCCACAATCAAGCATAAAGGTTTATTCGCCGTGGATACTGGTGTGACGCTCAAGCCAACTGAATGTGAGGTGCCTTTGATACACAAATCTATTTCGACGTAAGGGAGTGGTTCATCTTGTTGCAAAGCTTTATGAATCATGCAGACCTCACGGCACAGGTTATGGCAACCTTCCTCTTCACATCCAAAGAGTTCCATGCACTCCATGCCCACGATCTGTTCAGATTCAATGCCAAAGATGTGCCCGAAGGCGGGATTGACCTCAATAAAACACTTATTCAAACCGACGATGGCAATGCCATCTGAGCTGGAGGCGAGGATGGTGCGCAATTGCTCCTGGTCGGTGCGGACTTTATAAAACAGTTCAACATTTTCTAAAGCTGCCGCCGCCATATTGCTCAGGTTGCGCACAATGCGCAGTTCTTCGCTGGTGAAAGGTTCCACGCGTTGAAGTGCAATAACGCCGTAGAGCACATTTTTCGAGACGAGGGGTGTAGCCATTTCCGCCCGGTTACTGGCTGGGAGCAAGAAGGTATTGTCATCTTTAACCAAGGAGATGGGAGAGCGCAAAATGGGATGTCGGTGGGTGGCGGCCCAAGCCACTGCCGAGGTCGTGCTGAGGAGGCTTATTTTCTCACGTTGAAGGTCTTTTATTTTGACGGAGAACCCCGACTCCTCCTGATCGCAGTTAGCGGTTACACTATCCTGTACTAATTCGGCTACGGGATAGAGTTCCTGCGTTCCCGCGTCGTATTTGTAGATCACCGCGTCCAGAAGCAAAACCAGCCGCCGAATATCGGTCAGGATGGTACGATAGAGAGCCTCAGCATCCAGGCGCGTGGTAATGCCACGGGAGAGGTCCAAGAGCATTTCAAGTTGGTTGGCCTGGCGTTGCGCCAACTCGGCATGCCGAGCATTGGTGATGGCGAGCACGGCCTGGTCGGCGAAAATGGTCAACATTTTGAGCTGTTGATTGCTAAACGCGTTGGTGAAGGTATTGCTGGCGGTCAGTACGCCGATAAAGTTGTCGTTATCGACAAGCGGCACACACATCATCGAGCCAATTGGCAGGCGTCCCAAGCGTTTGAAGCGCGGGTCCAGACTAACGTCATTGATAATCAATGCCTCGCGATGCTCAGCCACCCAACCGGCCACGCCTTCATTGAGTTGGAAGCGCGTTTGGCGCGGTTTATGACCATTTTTTTGAATGGCGGCCAGCGTCACAAGCGCAGTTCCGGTTACATCTGCTAAGGCAATGGAACAACTACTCACCCCCAGTAATGCCCCCGCGTTCCGCACAATTTTTTGCAGAACGCCCACCAGTTCTTGTGATTCACTTTCAAACGGACCCACACCATTCACAAACTGGCGATAATGGAGAGAAGATAGATTAGCGGTCATTGGCGTCCTTTACTTCATATGCTCAGCTCAGGCGCATTTGAGCTCTTTTTCTTACCCTTCAAGCGTAGGTAGAGAGGTATAAGATGCAACGCAATTCTGAGCAAGTAATATACTAGATTTTCTGTCTCTTTGTTTTCTTTATCGGCCTATTGAGCAAAATAGTTGAGTCCTGTTGGGGAAAAGTATAACACTGTCGCAGAGATGAGTCGAGAGAGTAAGCAGTATGGGCTAGTTGGTAAAAGAGCAACGGGTTAGTCCCCCACCAGGGCGACCGCAAGGGTGCGCCCCTACTATAC